>NZ_JJNY01000077.1:0-5784 GCF_000690035.1 Pseudoalteromonas sp. S3431 | reverse complement strand
TTGCGAAGGGAGATCAATCTGAGGTAAGTTTATAAGGCCTGACCCATCACCAATAAATTCACCTGCTTTTACACTTGAATCAGTGACTAAGCCACTCTGCGTTAAATCTATTTGAGGCGGTAAATGATTGTTGGCTATATTGCTTATTTTTGCCCCATCACCAATAAATTCACCTGCTTTTACACTTGAATCGGTGACCAAGCCACTCTGCGTTAAATCTATTTGAGGCGGTAAATGATTGTTGGCTATATTGCTTATTTTTGCCCCATCACCAATTAATTCATCCGCTTTTACACTTGAATCGGTGACCAAGCCACTCTGCGTTAAATCTATTTGTGGCGGTAAATGATTGTTTGCTATATTGCTTATTTTTGCCCCATCACCAATTAATTCACCCGCTTTTACACTTGAATCGGTGACCAATCCACTCTGCGTTAAATCTATTTGAGGCGGTAAATGATTGTTGGCTATATTGCTTATTTTTGCCCCATCACCAATTAATTCACCCGCTTTTACACTTGAATCGGTGACCAATCCACTCTGCGTTAAATCTATTTGAGGCGGTAAATGATTGTTGGCTATATTCGTGATTTGTGCGCCATTAGCTATAACCTCTTTCACTTTAAGCGATGAATTTTCTCCAATTTGAGTTAAATCTATCTGCTCTGGTAAACGATCATTATTGATACTGCTTGTTGCCGTATCAATTAGATCCCCAAATTCTTGTTGAGTAGGGATATCACCACGCTGAAAGTAGCTTTTTAATCGTTCATTGAGTTCTGAAGTACTCATAATATTCCTCTGTAATCTAATAAATAAATGATGATTTCAGCCGCTGAGCTGAATGCTCAACAACTGCCGATTAAATTATGGGATCTGTTAGGTAAAATAATTGAGGTTAAATTAAGCTTTGTTATCTAAGAGTTTATTAATTTCTTTTACTATTGGCAGTTGTACTGGCTCAAATACTGGCATAGGCAAAGAGAGCGTATAGAGAATGGTTGCTTTAGGCGTACTCCCGAGTGCCTGCCATACTTGCCCTGTTACTTTTTCACTGTACTCATTACCGAATATTTGGCTGCGGATACCATAAGGTGATATATCAATTTGTTGTGCGAGTAGTAACTCTTCAGGTAGAAAATCGTACCGTCCTATACCTGCAATTAAATAGCCCATGATCAAATGCTCTATCGCAGCGCTTTGCTGTGGGTTTTTACTCCAAACGGTTAGCATATAAGTCAATGACACAAATTTAGGCTCAATGAATCGTGTACGGTGAGTTTGCGTAAAATTTATTTGCGTACGAGGTGGCTCACTTTGACGACGCTGAATATCTTCAGTTATACCAACTAAATAACAATTTATTGCGGGGTCGCTGCCTAAACCAGTAGTAAATTCATTATCTGGCGCTTGAAAGCTCAATACAATAGAAGTATCTACTACATCATCGTTATTATTGAGCGATAAAACTTTGTCTTTAATAAACGAATCAAGTGCCTGTTGTACTTTATAAATTAAGGTTGCGTCCATTGTGCCCTCCCGTTAACCACGTTGATAAAGATTGCTGGGTCATAAAGCCGGCATGTTGTTTTGAGAGTTCTCTATGTAATGCATTGGCAATCTCGGCTCGACTAATCAACTTTTTGTCAGCGATCAAACTTTGCAACAATGCCATTTCGCAGATATTGATTATTTGCGCAGCACTGAGCTCAAACAATGCTGCAAGTTGGCTAATGCCTTGGCATAAATCACTATCTGCATTGGTGCTTAAATTACGCTGCCAAATATCAACGCGCTGCTGTTTATCAGGTAAAGTAAACTCAATTACCCCTTGAAAGCGACGTAAAAATGCCTCATCAAGGTTACTTTTAAAGTTAGTACTTAGTAACAACAAGCCCGTGTAGTGTTCCATACGTTGAAGTAGGTAACTTACGCCCATATTGGCGTTTTTATCATGGCTTGACTCTACCTCGCTGCGTTTTGCAAAAATCGCATCTGCTTCGTCAAACATGAGTACCGCATTATATTTCTGAGCTGAATCAAATAGCTTAGCTAAGTGCTTTTCAGTTTCACCTATCCATTTACTGGCAATATTGGCCAAATTAACTATGTACAGTGGTAGTTGCAATTCACCTGCAATGGCTTCTGCGGCCATAGATTTACCAGTGCCTGGTTTACCCCAAAATAGCGCTTTACATCCTTGATTAAAACTAGGTAGACGCTGTTGTAATGAAGCTTTAAAATTAATTCTGGCGATTAACTCCTGCAATTGCACCGTAATTTTGTCATTCAATATCATGTCGTCGAGGGTAAAGCGCGCTTGACACAATTTAGCTAGTTCATCGCAGTGTTGACTTTGCGCTGAAAAACACAGCGCTTGCAATGTTTCCCAGTAATCTTGTTCATCACTTTTATCTGCCTTAGCATTGTTTGCTAGCTGCTTCATATGAGGTAACGCTACGGGATATTTAGCCACCAACTGCTGAGCTTGGGCTTTATCTAAATGCGTATGTTGCTCGCTATTACATAACGACAACCAAGCCTCTTTTAATTGTGACAAATTTGGTACTTGTACTTTAATTTTTAATGATTGCGTAAATACCTCGTCAAACAAGGGGCTAGCTGTTGTTGTTATTAACGCCAATTTTGTACATTGCTCAACTAGAGTATTTAATTGAATTAAGTTGTGTTGTAACAAGCTACCAATTTCGGGCCAATACAATAATACTGGTTGCGTTTGAGCTATGAGCTGTAAGCAGGCAAATTCATGCGCTAAATGAGATATGTTGAAACCATTGTTTGGCTCTGCTACATAGTGTGCCAACGTGGTATCGCACCGTAATGCCAACTGCTGAGTATACCAGGCGGTTATTTCATCATTTTCACTGTCGATAATAAGTAATGATTGAGCTGCAACCTCTTCTGGTAAACTAAAACAACTATCAAATACTGGGTCCTGCGCCGTGTCTACTAAAGTAAAGAAACTAAGGTAATCACAGCTTGTAGTACCACATTGCAAAAATTCATGTAAATAAGGGGCAATATTCACTGCGCTTTGTAAACCTATACTCTCATTTGTTAGGTATATTAACCCCCATTTAAACAATGCTGATTTAGGGCCAAATTCTGCTATGGTGTTGTATTTATTTAAAGATTCGTCCACTAATGTTACTAACTTATCTAAACTCAATGTTGGCCCTTGCTCAAACCAACTTAATCCTAAAAATGGGGCTATTACGTCTGGATCTTGAACTTGAATATAAACAAGTGCTAGCAACTTAGTTTCAGAATGAGACAACGAAAATAAATCAGTAAGATGGTTAAACCGTGGCATAAAAATTAGTTTATTTAACTGCTCATGTAGCTCTTTAACAGTATCACTTAGATGTTCATCTTGTGCTTTTAGCGCACTACCAAACTGATAGAGATGATAAGCAACTCGCCGCTCTTGCTCTGAATGAGGCACTTGTAATTGAGGTATAATGGCACTCATATCACTCTCCTAGAGCCATTTTTTGTGCCAGCTCATCAGCTCTCACTCCAACCTGCTTAGCCCATCTAGAGTCAAGCATTTCAGCCGCTGCTAAAGGGTAATTTTTATCTTCCAGTGCCCTGAGCATATTTTTAAACTTACATAGCCCTGCAACCCCAAGATTAAACGCCATATCTAGCAAAATAATCTTTTTAGTTTCATTCAATAATTTGAAAACGCGAATATGCACTGCAACCTGTGCTATAACATTATTAATGTCATTGTTTAATAGGTAATCTACCTCATCCAATGACAAACCTTTATCTTCTAAGTTACGGCCAATACCGATCGTTAATTTTCCTTCGGTACATCTATATGGTTTTAATGATAACCCCTCATAACGCAATAATTGGGCTTTCAGCGTTTGTATATTTGTTTCACTTAGATACGCCATAATTAAACCTCAACAATCGGTTTCAATAGCATTTCAGGTAAAGTTAGCATCATACTTTGCGCTAATCCCTCGACTTCAATTGCGACTAATTGTTGATTACGTCGCTCAACCAGAATACCGCAATACCCTTGTAAACTACCGCTAACAATTTCCACTTTAGTTCCTACTAGCAAACGATTAGACAGCACTTCAACCACTTTACCTGTAGATATAAAACGTTGAATTTTTTTCATTTCTTGCTGAGAAATCACAGCTGGTAGATTATTAAATTTAATATATGAAACGAAACCTGGTAGGCGTTTTAACTGTTGAAATTCATTACCGTCAATATAAACAAATACGTATGATTTAAATAACGGTACGCTTACCACTTTGGTTCGGTCACTCCATTGGCGGGCCTGATCTATTAAAGGCAAAAATGCTTCACAATCACTTTGCAAAAGATTGACCTGTACAGCAAATTTTTTCTCACTATTGGCTTTGGTATAAACCACAAACCACTGCCTTTCATTTTTCATATTAATGCTCCAGCCAAGCTCCGCCACATCAATCCCAGCTAAGGTGATGCGAATGTTCGATTTAAATTTGGGTATCTTGGTCAGATACCCCGTTATTTGAATAACGGGGTATTCATCTGTTTGTGAAAAAGATTTTTTAAATTATTTTGTGGTTACAAGCCAAGAAAAACCGATGACCTGAACATGAGGGCTTATACATACTGTAATGCACTTAGTTTCTTACGAGCCAATTGCACACGCTTTCTTGCATTTTCTTGGCTAATTTGTAATTGGTTTGCTATTTCTGAGTACTCCATTTCATAAATAAATTTATACTGGATCACTTGCTTTAAATCATTAGGCAAATCATTAATGGCATCCATCAACTTCTGATATAGGTGAATACGTTCATACTCACTTTCCAATGTTTGTGACTGGCTCTCCGTAAAATAAAACTGTGTTGAGGAGCTGTTGGCTTGTTTCACTAAATCGCTTTCTTTACTATTTAAGCGATGTATATCCATACAGATGTTATGGGCTATCCGACAAAGCCAAGCAAACATGTTTTCTATTTGAGAGCTGTCTTGTATATAAACTTTAAGCGCTTTTTCACACGCTTGTGCCATGGCGTCTTCAACTCGATCTTGGTCGCTATATAACCATTTATAGCAACAAGCCCGCACTCGTTTTTCATAATCTGACCAAATAACCCAAAACTTTAGGTGGGGATTAGTTTCAAGCTGAACGCTTGAATGGGAACTCCTTGATAAAAACATCATCTCTCCGCTTTAAATTGAATTTACGAAGCGATGACGTAGAACCAAGAGTTATGTGAACAAAAATAAAACAAAAGAAAAACAAAAAAATAACAACATGTAGTTATTTATCATTAATCGGTGTTTTTCTTACTTGTCTGTATTTAAGGAAATAATAGTATTACTTTTTTGATTCGTGTCTATTACAAAGCATTACAACAAAAAAGCGCCAATATATTGCAAGGTAGAGGAGTGATAAAAACTAATAATCGCTTTTATTACTGTATGTAGTTTTAATTATTAGAATAGCGTTATAAATTAAAGTCTGTGAACTTAAACCTCATCAAATAAAACTGCACTGACAAAAAATTAGCAGTTCTAGTCTCAATAGGACGGTTCAATACCTTCTAACTTATAAGTAGTTGTTTTGTTATTTCCGACTTATAAAATATGGGTTAAATGGAACTTATGAAGTAAAGGGAAAGTACTTAGTGAAATAAATTTAATGCTTGATAAGTATTCTAATTCTATATTGCGCGTACTTAAATAAAAGCCGGAAATACGTATCTAGCAGCTTGTCTTATCTGTACTAGCTCAGACTTGATC
>NZ_JJNY01000076.1:0-24959 GCF_000690035.1 Pseudoalteromonas sp. S3431 | reverse complement strand
AAAAAACGAGTTAATCTACAGACTCGTTATGTTTTTCTCATAGAGCGCGGTTCACATCCATACTTTTGTGTAAGATGCGGACAATAAGTATCTGATTTTCTTTATGCCCTTTGTAATAAATCACATGGTTAGCAAGAGGGTATTTACTATAACCTTCTCTAATATAATCGCAGTTAATTCCTATTTTGGGATCATTTGCTAATAATTGAAATGAGTTATCGAGTATTTTTAAATAACTATTTCGTTGTGCTTGACCCCATGTGAGTTGGGTGTATTTTGCAATTTTTATTAAATCCGATTTTGCTTTAGCTGATAATGCGAATTTATTCATCAATTATTTTCTTTATCAAGCTCCGCAATTAAAGAATCATAGCTATATTCAACGGTGCCACTTTGTTCACCTTGAACTAGCATATTACGCAAATTAAGTCGTTTAGTTTCTTCATCTTCTAATGCTCGCAAACCAGCTCTAAGCACTTCGCTTGCTGAACCGTAACGACCTGAATGAAGTTGCTGGCTTATAAATTGATCAAAATGATCACCTAAAGTAACACTTGTATTTTTAGCCATAGTTAAACCTTTTTTTAGTTAATACCAATATATATTGGATTATGGTATAAAAAATATAACAAGGCAATTAAATCGGACGCATAACGGCGTTTATGACGGCGCTATAATTTCATGGTAAATATGAGAGCCCTCGTTCTGATTTTAAATTTGCGAGAAAAATACTAAAACCGAAAGCACAATATACCAAGGCAATTGCTCATAACTGTATTTTTGATGTGCTATTCATTGATTTGCTAGTTTTTTTTAAATTTTACCTTAATAAAGATTATTCTGGTGTTACTGCTGACAAGGCAGTGGCTGTATATTGGTCAACAGTAATACCAAATCTAGACATGTCTCGACTGGATTTAACTTAAACCCTGAGTTGGGTAATTGACTTGTCGAAGAGGCTACTGATACAGATTTACAGTATATTGTTACTGAATTAAAAAAATTATAACAAGGCATTATCAAAGTATTAATTTCACAAGTCTCACTCCTTTGGTTATGCTATTGAGCATTATAAATCTTATTGCGAAAACCTCTATGCTACCTCTACTTCGTATCTTGATAATTGAGCAAGACCCAACCACTTTACATGGGCTTTCAACGAATCTGTCAAAGACTATTCCTAATTTTGAGCGTGATGATATTCATATCGATATTATTGAATGCCTTGAGCTTAAACGCGCGTTGGAACATGTAGCGGAAGATGGTGATATTCAAGCCGTGGTTCTAAGCTGGGATATGCACAATAAAGTGGGTGAGCGTATGTATAGCCGCTTTATTGAAGAGTTAAAGGCTATTCGTCTTGAGCTGCCGGTTTATGTTGTTGGCGACGACACCAAAGGGCTGGAAATCGTTAACGAATCAGAAGAAATTGAATCCTTCTTTTTTAAAGACGAGGTGATTTCTGACCCTGAAGCAATTTTGGGTTATATGATCAACGATTTTGACGACCGTTCGGAAACGCCATTTTGGACGGCGTATCGTCGTTATGTGGGCGAGTCAAACGATTCATGGCACACACCGGGTCATAGCGGTGGCTCTAGCTTTAGAAACTCTCCTTATATTAAAGATTTTTATCAGTTTTATGGCCGCAATGTATTTGTTGGCGACCTGTCGGTGTCGGTAGATTCGCTAGGCTCATTGTCAGACAGCACCAATACTATTGGTCGCGCTCAAGAATCAGCAGCGGCAACGTTTGAAGTTAAACACACCTACTTTGTTACAAACGGTTCGTCTACCTCAAATAAAATTATTTTACAAACACTCTTGCGCAAGGGAGATAAAGTAATTGTTGACCGTAATTGTCATAAATCAGTCCACTATGGCATTTTGCAATCTGCCAGTTACCCCATTTATTTGGCGAGTATTTTAAATCCAAAATATGGCATTTTCGCACCACCGTCGTTGGCCGACATAAAGTTAGCAATTGAAAACAATACTGATGCTAAATTACTGGTGCTTACCGGCTGTACTTACGATGGCCTGCTTAGCGACCTGAAACAAGTAGTAGATTATGCTCATCAATATGGTATTAAGGTGTTTATTGACGAGGCATGGTTTGCATACTCTTTGTTTCATCCTAGCTTTCGCTATTATTCTGCAATACATGCTGGGGCTGACTACATTACGCATTCCGCACACAAAGTAGTTTCGGCATTTTCTCAGGCGTCTTATATCCATATTAACGACCCCGATTTTGATGCTGATTTTTTTCGAGATATTTACAGTATCTACGCCAGCACATCGCCCAAATATCAGCTTATTGCGTCTCTTGATGTATGCCAAAAGCAATTAGAGATGGAAGGCTATAAGTTGCTCAATGCGTTGCTAAATCATGTTGACGAATTTAAACAACAGATGGCGTCGCTCAAGCACATTAAAGTGCTCGGTAAGCAAGACTTTATGGATATATTTCCGCACTTTAGCGGTGATAACATGGGCCACGACCCATTAAAAATACTCATTGATATTAGTGAGCTACCTTATTCATTAAAAGATATTCATAAATATTTACTGGACGAAATTGGTCTAGAAATAGAAAAATACACGCACAGCACTATCTTGGTTTTACTCACGCTTGGCGGCACACGTTCGAAAATAATTCGTTTGTACAATGCGTTGAAAAAGCTAGACAGCGGTAAGGTAAAACTATCGAAATCGACGCGCAGAGCCCGCTTACCAGAAAATTTACCCGCCATCGATCTAGCCTGTATTCCAAGCGATGCTTTTTATGGCGAGCGCGAATCGGTGCCTATTAGCAAAAGTAACAACCGCATTTGCGCTGGTTTAGTTACCCCATATCCGCCAGGTATTCCGCTTTTAGTGCCGGGCCAGCATATTACTGAAGATCACATTGAATATTTGCAGGAATTGGCAAGCCAAGGGCTGACAATTCAAGGCAGTTTTGATGGTGAAATTTATGTACTTAAGGGAAAGGTTAAGAAGTAACGGTATTCGTTTAGTACTATCGTTATCGCTGGGCAGTAATGTCGCAAGACATTGCTGCTGTATGAAGCGTTATTGTATGAGTGATAATTCCAGATTACACCGAAAATTTAATGCAAGCGCGTAATTAACAGTTGTTCCTCTTTAATATCATTAATGTTTATGACTTCGCGTTTATAACCGTCATTAACGACATAATCGATGCCTTTTGGTATACGGTTCAATGTATAGATGGGAGTCTGGCTGGGTTCGTATTGGGGATGATCAATATCTGAGCCATACAGGGTTGGTTATGCGTAGGTATAAACCACAAACTTGTTATAGCTCGCAGCGAGTGAACACAGCCAAAAATTGGCCTGACATTGACACTAAAGAAAACTAAAAGCATGAGCGCAGGATCAACAGATACATGTGCAATTAATTTATTATAAAAGGAATTTAGATGGTATTTCCATCACTTGAAACTGATCGGCTATTACTCACAGAGCTTCGTGTTGAAGATGAAGCTGAGTTGTTCAATTTATTTTCTAACCCATCTGTAATCGAATACTATGATTTAGATGTTTTTCGTGAACACAATCAAGCTGCTAATTTGATTAACCTTTTTAATAAAAGATACCACGAACAGCAAGGCATCAGATGGGCCATCCGATTAAAACCAACAGGACAATTGATAGGCACTTGCGGGTTTAATTCGTGGAACAGTAAAATGCGTAATGCTGTAATTGGTTACGAGCTACACCCTCAATTTTGGCGATGTGGCTATACTGTGGAAGCAGTCCGCGCAATTGTTGATGCTGGTTTTTCTGGAATATTAGCTTGTGGGAAGTTAAACCGAATTCAGGCTGATACGATACCTGAAAATATCGCATCTGAATCATTATTGTTGCGGCTTGGATTTAAAGAAGAAGGACTTCGACGTGAGTGTGGGTTTTGGAAAAATAAATTTCATGACCTCAAGTGCTTCGGCTTACTCCGTTCAGAGTTCAGTTCTATATAAATATGTTTACAATTTTTATTCACAAGACGTTGAGGCTATTTAAGTTATCCCTTAGGCTACGTCCATCAACATGGAGTGTATATGTCAGAATATTTTGCCAAAATTAATTGGGTAAGAGAAAATAATGAAAGTTATATTGATAATAAATATAGCCGTGGGCATAAATGGATTTTCGATGGCGGTCAAACCGTACTAGCTTCATCTTCCCCTCATGTTGTTCCATTACCTTATTCAATTGAAAAAAATGTCGATCCCGAAGAGGCTTTTGTTGCATCACTTTCTAGTTGCCACATGTTATTCTTTTTATCTATTGCCGCCAAAAAAAAGTATGTAGTTGACTCATATGTAGACGAGGCAGTTGGTATTATGGAAAAAGATAGTGATGGTAAAATTTCAATGACTAAAGTCACACTTAAACCACATGTTCAGTTTTCAGGCGATAAGAAACCAACAATGGAGCAACTTGAGAAAATGCATCATCAATCCCATGAGCAATGTTTTATAGCTAATTCTGTAAAAACTGAAGTTGTTACGGAAATTTCAGTTTAACTAGTAAGTTTAGATACCACCGACAACTCATGACTCTTTTTAGTCGTTTTAACTGTCGGGTTAATGAGTTTATCCACTGCTATTTTGAGACTATGTACTGGCCTGTAATCACTGAAACATGCATATTTTCGCATTTTATCGTGCTAACTTCGCCTTGAGTAAAAATGCTGTTAAAGTTTACAAAGTAGCCTGTGTAGTATTAACCAGCTTATATACAACACTGATGAGTATTGTACTTACCATACACCCTCTTGCCTGTAAGCAAGATTGTTGTCGAATTATACGATTTATGTGAATTTAAAGACAAAACGCCATAAAATAAAGTTTTATCAATAACAAAAAATCGTAAATTAGCTTATGCTCTGTTTTAAAAGAAAAATAACATAATTCCTTGGCTTACGGTTAGACTAATACTTATTATTTTGACTACTAAAATTTCGTATTTATAATAAAAATTAATTATGCCAAGCTTTAACTGTGTTTCTTTACGTTGTAAGCAGCATAAAATT
Organism: Pseudoalteromonas sp. S3431; assembly: GCF_000690035.1. Taxonomy (NCBI): domain Bacteria; kingdom Pseudomonadati; phylum Pseudomonadota; class Gammaproteobacteria; order Alteromonadales; family Pseudoalteromonadaceae; genus Pseudoalteromonas; species Pseudoalteromonas sp. S3431. The sequence continues at coordinate 19,898 of NZ_JJNY01000076.1, read as the reverse complement.
TGAGTTTAAAGTTAACAAAACCTCCCCACTTTGAGAGATTAAGTAATGCAAAATGTTAAAAAGCGCAGACGTTTCTGGATGGTTGTAGAAAAACTAGAAGCCTTAATTGATCAAGGTATTTATCCAATAGGTGGCCGTTTGCCTGCAGAGCGTGAAATGGCAGAAGTTTACGATGTTAGTCGCCCTACTATTCGTGAAGCTATTATTGCGCTGGAAGTTAGAAAGCGCGTTGAAGTAAAAACTGGATCGGGTGTATTTGTTACTAGTAGCAAAAAAACAGCGTCTTTAACTCCCCCAATAAGTGCATTTGAACTAACTCAGGCACGCGCATTAGTCGAATCGGAAGCTGCAGCTCTAGCAGCCTCTAAAATTTTAGATAGTGAGCTACAAGCACTTAAGCAAACACTAATAGACATGGAATTTTCTGACAAAGCTGATGAAGCAGATCAACTTTTCCATGAAATTATCGCACAAGCAACTCGTAATAAAGCGCTAGCACTCACCATTAATAACTTTTGGAAGTTACGACGCTCAGAACCACAAATATTATTAGCTCACCAAGGTGTTTGTTCGAAAAATATAAATCAGCGTTTGGCTGAGCACACCACTATCTATGATGCAATAGCTGATCGAAACCCATCCGCCGCAAGAAAGGCGATGCATAATCACTTTAATAGATTGATCAATGCATTATTTGAAGCAAGTGAAGCTAAAGCATTGGAAGAAGTAAGACGAAAAACAGATGAAACTCGTGGGCTTTATTCAATTTCTCACTTAACTAAATAACCTGAACTCTGAATAATACCAACTTGCATAAATATTTGAGCAAGTTAACGAATTAAATTGCGCTATAACGTCGTTAAAAGTTTTAATTTAGAGCAAGATACAAAAAATTTGCTTAGTTCAGCGTAATTTTTTAACGTTAAATAGACCCATATATAAGCAGATTAGTATAATAAATCTCTTAACCAGAGTTCAGCTTAGTTAATACACAAACTCACTTAGCTTTAGAATGATAAAAATAGAAAAAAGGCGGTAAACCGCCTTTTCTATTTCTAACTTTATAGTTTAAAGTTTAAAGCTCATGCCTAAGAATAAACGTGGGCCATAATCATTCACTTCACCTAAATTATCTTCAACAAAGAAGTCTTGTGATTTAGGTGCACTAAATAAGTTAATTGCCTCAGCTTTGATTCTAAAGTGCTCATTGATTTTATACGATGCACGCATTTCCCACACACCTACAGCGTCAACATAGCGTAAACGGGTACCATTACTTGTATAAGGTTGGAAATACTCACTACGGTATTTGTAAATAACCGCAGTATCGAAGTCGCCAATTTGGTAGTAAAGTTGACTACTAAATACATGCTTAGAAAAACCAGGAACTGAACCTGGCTCAACAATACCTTCCTTTAATTGTGTTGTATTACCATCAAGGTCAGTAGTGAATGTATCACCGTATAAGCTATCTTCAAATTCAAAATCAGTGTCAGCGAAGTTATAACCAAACTTTACACCTAAGCCATTATCCCAGCGGTAAGAAAACGAAGCTTCAAGACCGACTATTTCGCTGTCATCGTCTGATGTAACAGAGTTAGTAATAGGCAGAGATATACTTTCGCCATCTATTATAAACTCTTCTAAAATAGTTTGTTTTTCAAAACCGCCTTGGAACTGTTTGTAATATAGACTAAACGCTACAATCGAATCTTCATTCGGATACCATTCCACCGCCGCATCATAGTTCCATGACATTAATGGCTGAGTGGCAGGGTTACCAGAACCGTTTACACCTACGACTAAATCAGAAAGTGAAGTGGCTGCACCATCATCGTTACTGTTCGTTGAAAATTCACGGTTAAAGCTCAAATCTGACGGATCTGCGCGAGACATACCACGGTAAATACCCGCACGCAATAATATATCTTCGCTATAATCTACAACTAAGTTAAAGCTAGGCAAATATTTGGTATAACTAGAGCCGCTTTGAATTTTATCAAGTGTTGTAGAATCTGATACCAATTCAAGAAATCCAGTGTCTGCATCCGTACCAACAGAATAATCTGTTCTGAAGCCAACAGATGTTACTTCAGTATCTACTACACGAAGACCAAAGTTACCACGTATAAATTTACCAAACATCTCTGTATCGTAACTAGCCATTAAATACGCTGAAGTGGTTTTTTCCGTTACATCGACAGTACCAGTATTTTGGTATTCAACGTCAGGATAGGCGAACACACCGTTGTAATCGGCATCAGTTGCTGCAACTGCTTGCGAAAAACAGACGTTGTCGTAGGTTGCCCACGAAGCACCTGTACCTGAACCAATAACGTTACCATCACTATCAACATTGGTTACAATGTTGCCATCAGACACGCTTGATAAAAAGTCTGATTCAGGGAAGTCTATTTGACAGCCTTGCAGAATTTCAAGTGCCGTATCGTCACCTACAGTGTATTCGTTTCTTGAACCATTACCTTGGCTGCCACCGAATTGTATGAAAGAAAGCTCAGATGTTCTAATTCCACCTTCAATTTTAGTGAATATGCCACTATCTAATTCATAATCAAAGTCTAAACGCGCCGATTTTATTACATTTTCACGAACATTCTCACGGTCTAAACGTGTTCTTAAGCTGTCAGTAAAATTAGAAATATCTGTAACATCAAAATCCGTTAATGTGAAATGAGGAATTTCATCGCCCAAATCCCAAGAGAAAAAATTACGATCCGATGTTCTACCGCGGTTTGAAATTTGTAGTTCTTCACGATCTGTTTTTGAATACGCTAAATCAAGATTAATCGTTAATCGGTCAGTTACATTGTGCTCAATGTTTAAACCATACCCTTGGTAATTTTCTTCACGTTCAAATTGCTCACCTGCTGATTCAATTCGCTCTTCGCCTTCCCAATGTAAAATACCACCTACATCGTTAGTAACAAGTGTGGGGCCAGTAATACCTGGTGTTGCGCGTTTTTGTAAAAAAATTAAATCGTGGCGCGCTTCTTTTTGTGTTCTATCTGAAATCTGCGTATCAAAATTAATATCCCACGCATCTGAAGGCTGGTATTGCAATGCAAAAAATACTGCGTCACGCTCATCCGATGTTTCATTTTGACGAAAACTGCGACTACTGCCAGTCCACGCATAAGGCGTACCATCACTTTTTGCTTTACCGGTTTCAGAATCAATATCTGTATCATAGCCTTGGTTTTTTAATTTTTCGCCACCGACCTGATCTTCACAGTCACCAGCGCTGCTACGATAAAAACCTTCATTGGTATTATTAGGATCATTTAAACACGCCCATAATGAAGAGCCTGACGGGCTTGAGCTTCTATATTCAGCTTCTGGTTGGCTAATATCTTGGCGCTGTACACCAAAAGACACACCAACGGCTTGGCCATTATCAAATTCAAACTGGTCTACATAACTAAACGTACCACGATAACCTAAATCGCTTTGTAATGAGTTTTCTACATTACTTTCATCAGGGTTATAGTTTAATTTAACTTCCCCTGATACGCGTTGCTTACCAAAATCAAGAGGGGTTACGGTTTCAAGAGCAATAACACCTGCAACACCACCTTCAATCATTGATGCATCTTGCGTTTTATAGATAGCTACTTTTTTTACGAGCTCTGATGGAAACTGTGAAAAGTTAACTGAGCGGTCACCACCACCATTGGTTGCTTCACGGCCATTGATATGAGTGGCACTTAAAAATGGTCCAAGACCACGAATAGTAATCTCTGTTGCGCCACCATTTTCACGGTGAGATGCAGCACCTGTAATTGATTCCAGCGCTTCACCGATAGACAGTGCAGGTAAATCACCAATGTCTTCTGATGAAAGGCCATCAACTACAGTGGTAGACTCACGTTTAATAGCAATCTGATCTTGTATTGTTTTACGTGTACCTGTAACGCTAATGATTTCAACATCAGGTTCAACTTCAGTAACCTTTTTTTCAGCTTCCTGAGCTTGCGCAGTAAGTGCACAAGAACCAGCCATACCAGCAATTACCGCTGTTCTTACCCATTTTGCTATTGGACTTAGTACAAATGGTCCCGCTATCGAATTATTATTTTCTGACTTCAACGACATTAAAATTCTCCGTTGGTTGTTGTAGTGTGTTTTAGTTATGTGTCGCTTGTTATGCTTGTGTAGATAGAATGTGAATCCTGTATTTAATATACTCAACTGAAGTCACTTGATCAACCAATTTAACACTTAAATATTACCAGCGTTAAGACCAATTCTATTTTATAGGCATTACCAAGGGGTAAAATAGGTTGTTGGTACAAGTATTACGAATAAAATATTTGCTTATAAACGCAACATGCGTCTGGGCGTGTCTATCTATTGGGAGTCAATTTACCTGCTGCGCAGGTTTGAGGGGGGTATTTGGGAGGAAATAAAAAGCCCCAAAATTGGGGCTAAAAAATTAGTAAGTTTTTAATCAAAACACCGATTAAACGTTTTACTACAAATTAATCGTTTTGTATTTTCCAAGTAGATCCAACACCCACTTCTGAAGTTTGAATATAATGAAGGCCCCTAGCACCAGCCAAAACCTGCGCACCAGTTGGCGATGTTTCTATTAGCGTACTTGTTGCTGTAACATACTCTAGCACTTCTTTATTATTAGTTGCTGGGTCTTGGTCGATAGCTCCATCAGTATCAAATGCACCATTACCGTTTAGTTTTCTGATTTCAACCCAGTCGCCGCTTGCATCACCTGATACTCGACTATCCGTATAACCAAAGTTGTTACTTAATACCGATGAAGTATGATTAATTAAGTCGCAGTCATATTCAAAAGCATGGTCACTACTAAGTGTATATGGGTAAAATAAACCTTGTGTTAATGCACTACTGGCAATTGTATCGCTACTAGATTGATCACCTAAACCGTTTGCAATTAAATTTCCATCAAAGTTGATAACAAACGCATTTTTGGTTAGACCATATAGCACTGGCGCATTCACTGCGGTTAACTCATCACAATCACTTGCTGGTGCTTTAGAGCCGATCTCAGTACTGAACACTATGGGTTGTTGAGAGTTTAATACCGTATTGTTCTTAACGTTAAGTGTAAAGTCACCAGCAGCATTTAGCACTGCTTGATTTCCTGACTTTGGTACGCCGCCATCGTCTTGCGAAAAGGGATTAGCTGTAAACACTATGCCACCCGCTTCTTTATTATCAGAGCGAATACCTGCAATATAGTTATTACTAACGGTATGCCCAAGTGGTGTAATTAACACACCGCTCGGTCTATCATCTGAGCTAGCAATATCCGTAGTACGAATAATCACATTATCTGTGACACTGTTAAATCCTCCATCTTCTAATGAAATACCGCCATTAGGATTTACAATTGTATTGCCTTTGATAGTTGCACCAGATGTTTGCACTTTGATTAAACGACGCCCTGTTACAAAGTTTTCTATCCTGTTGTATTGAATAGTAAAATTAGCATTTTCTGCCGCGTCAGCGCCCGTTGTATTACCAGCATTAATTAGGTGTAAGCTTGATTCAGCAAAGTTTGGATTATTACTATCACTGAATAAATTATACTGAATAGTGTGATCAGAGCTTGAAGATGACATTTTAATCACAGAGCCTTCTTCTACCGTATCTCGGTTAGTAAACGTGTTTCGTTCCACTAGTGCGCCTTTACCTTTTAACACTATCCAATTGTATTTAGCGTTATTAAGTGAAGTGTCTTCTCCATCTATCGTATTTTGTGAAAATATAAAGTTATCGCCCTCTGAGTAAATTACAGTTTCTTCTTCGGTTTCACAAAATGCACCCGCTTTAGTGTCTATGTTTTTAAAGGTAAGCCCTGTTAATGCAGCGCCGTCAACGCCGTTGGCAACATGTATACATACTTCCCCACTAAGTACCGGATTCTGCCCTTCTACAGCGCGCAGCGTTACTGCACTGGTTAATAAAATTGCGTCCATATCAGCATAAACACCGGTGTTTAAGCCAATAACATCGCCATCAGCTAAACCGCCACTTATAGCACCAAGGAGTGCTTCAGGGCTACTAACTAATTGTGTGTAAACCACTGTGTCAAGTGAGTTTGTAGCGCTACTTGCAAAGCCATCGTTGTCTGTATACGTAGCTGTAACTGACATTATTGAGCCTGCGTAAGCAGAAGGTGTAAATGTTTTACTATTGCTGCCAGCTATTTCAATGCCATCAGCAGACCAAGTATAAGTAACGTTAGCCTCTTCAACACCGTTGTTATCAGTTATCTCAGCGGTTAACTCACCACTTGTTAAATAAGGCACTACTCCCATAATGGCTACGCTACCGGCTTCGTCAACCGCAACAGCAGAAACAGCAATTGTTTCCTCTGATGTATTATCCTCGATAAATCCATTATCATCTGTATAAGCAACTTGCACACTTATTTTTTGACCTAAAAGTGATGCATCAACTGTAAAGGTGCTCTCTATTGCGCCATCTATCGCTTGTGCGTCAGCAAGCCATTGATAAGTAATATCTCCTGATGCTCCATCGGTATCATTAATTTCTGCTGTTAATGTGTTTCCAACAGTTGGCGTGCCGCTAATTATCACTTCACCCTCTGAGTTTGTTCGTGCTACAACCTCTGTACTGGCTGAAGTAACAGATTCAGCAAACCCACGATCATCTTCAAAAGATGCACTAACAGTAATAACCGTACCAAATTGTGCGTCTGTCAACGTGAGCGTTGAAAGTACTTCATCTGCAATTTCTACATCATCCGCAAACCATTTATAAGTTACTGTATCGCCATCAAAACCATTTTCGTCAGCTACATTGGCAGTTAGTTGCGAACCAACTAGCGCGTCACCCGTAATGGTTAAGCTTGCAGGGAATGCAATTGCGGCAACATCTGCGGTTGGTTCTGTGATATGTGATTCATTAATACCATCATCATCGGTATAAAGTGCTTGTGCAGTAATAGATAAGCCGATTTGGTCATCCGTTAATGTAAATGATGAACTTTTAGCCCCTTCAATAGCTTGCCCATCTGCATACCAAAAATATGTAATTTCACCCGATATCCCATCTGGGTCACTAACGGCCGTTGTTAATGTTTGCCCACTTGTTACTGTTCCGGTTAGAGCAATAGAGCCCAAGTTGTTGTCATTATTGTTTGAATCTGTGTCACAACCAACTATTGCTATCGCAATAGCGCATAGTGCAAAGTGTTTTAATTTCATGGTGGCTCTATTCTCCAAATTTATAGTTTTAATATTTGGCTATCTATTGTGTGTGTTACCAAATAAATCGTCTGCTTATTACCAAATTCATCTAAATTGCAAATGAATTGTTAACCAACTTGGTAATATAACCATAATAAAATAACTTTTTCCACTATACCCACCGAATTAAATAACAATAAATGAACATACAGTTAACCCTACGCTGTTATTTCTAGTCAAAAATTGAATTCAATCGTGCATAATTACTAGGAAAATACATAACCCTAGAGTAAAAAATTGGTTTTACTCGGGATTAAGTAAATAAGATTTATTTAATATGTGAAGTATTCTTACTTGAAGACTATAAAAAAATTAAGAAATGCAGTGAATTTGCATAGAAAGGATTATTTACAAAGAAAATGAAAAATAAGGGTAAAAAAAGGGCAATTTTCTTGCCCCTTTTTTGTTGAGTGCTGTTTTATAACATAGCGCTATTATAAAATTCCACAGGTTCATTCGAGCCTAAAGCAACAGGCACACGTTGATGCAAGCTAGTTGGCGCAATATCTAAAATTCGCGATCCTCTAGAGGTTGCTTTGCCACCTGCGTTTTCAACTAAAAGTGCTAACGGATTTGCTTCATAAAGCAGTCTTATTTTACCGTTATCGTTACCGATACGTTTATCTTGTGGATACAAAAATAAACCGCCTCGGCATAAAATACGATGAACGTCGCCGACCATCGCTGCATTCCAACGGATTGAGCTTTTTTCGAAGTTTTCACAGGTGTATAGCAATTTATCAAAATACACTTGTGTTGGTTCGTCCCAGTAACGGTAGTTAGCCATATTAACGGCAAATTCACGACTTTGCTCTGGCACACTTAACTGCTTATTTGTCAGTAAGTAACCGCCGTGTGTTGAGTCTAATGTATAACAACGTGTTGGCCCGCCAGTGCTCATTACAAGTAATGATGAAGGGCCGTATAACACATAACCTGCACATACTTGATTTATACCAGGCTGACTAAATTGCTCGTCGCTGTCAAAAGGAACATCATCACGGGCTAAGTAAATAGTAAATATAGTGCCTATTTGCCCATTAACATCAATATTAGAAGAGCCATCTAGCGGGTCAAAAGCAACAATAAATTGACCTTCAGGATGGCCACCTACCGCATGATCTTCTTCCTCTGATGCAACTGCTCGTACGCTGCTATCGTCAAGTAGGATGTCTTTAAGTAGTTGATTTGCGATTACATCAAGCTTTTTTTGAACTTCACCTTGAACGTTTTCATTCAATGTTGAACCTAAAACACCGGCTAATTCACCTTGGCTTACTCGAAAAGCTATCTCTTTACTGGTCGCTAAAATTGTGCGAATAAGTAAAATAAGGTCGGTATTTACACCGTCTTCTTTCAATACTGTATTTAATCTTTTCATACGCTATACCTATTTACACAATTTAGATCGTCAAAGCATTGCTCTAGCCTTGCAACCATACTTTGCTCTGAATGACGCAGCCATACGCGAGGGTCGTAATATTTTTTGTTTGGCTTATCATCCCCATCAGGGTTACCAATTTGCCCTTGTAGGTATGCTTGCTTGTCTTTATAGTAATCTAAAATACCTGTCCAACACGCCCACTGCGTATCGGTATCAATATTCATCTTCACTACGCCATACGTTAAAGACTCTGCAATTTTACTGTACTCAGAACCACTACCACCATGAAAAACAAAGTTAATTGAGTTACTTGGTAGATTAAATTTTTCTGATACGTAAGCTTGTGAATCTTTTAAAATAGTTGGCGTAAGAACAACGTTACCCGGTTTATATACACCATGAACATTGCCAAAAGATGCCGCAATTATAAAGTTAGGGCTAATACGACTTAAACGCTCGTAAGCAAATGCAACATCTTCAGGTTGAGTATATAAAGCAGAACTATCTAAGTGTGAGTTATCAACACCGTCTTCTTCGCCGCCCGTGCAGCCAAGCTCAATCTCTAGCGTCATACCTATTTTTGCCATACGCATTAAGTAACGTTCGCAAATTTCGATATTTTCTTCTAAAGGCTCTTCTGACAGATCAATCATATGCGAGCTAAACAGTGGTTTGCCAGTCAGTTCAAAGTGTCTCTCACCTTCATCAAGCAAACCATCAATCCAAGGTAGTAGCTTTTTAGCTGCATGATCAGTATGAAGCATCACTGCCACTTCATAATGTGCTGCAACGGAATGTACATACCTTGCAGCACTTACCGCCCCAAGCACCGCTGATTGTTGCTCTGGTAAGGATAAGCTTTTACCACAAAAAAATTGTGCACCACCATTAGAAAGCTGAATAATAACGGGCGATTTTTTCTTTTTAGCAGCTTCTAGCGTCGCATTTATAGATGTTGTACTAACAACATTTACCGCTGGTAACGCATATTGGTTAGTACGTGCGTGTTCATACACAGCACTTACTTCGTCGCCAACGATTACGCCTGGCAGTATTGTTGGGGCTAAATAATTCATTTATCAGATCCTTTCTACTTTAAAGCTTGGATACAAGAATCGGTAATTGCTTGCCAATTTTCTTGTTCAACCCATTCTTTTTTCGCTATCCAAGTACCGCCAACGGCGAATACATTATTTAAAGAAAGATAGTCCATTTTGTTACTTTCGCTAACACCACCTGTAGGACAAAAGCTGACTGCTCTAAATACTGACGACACAGCTGATACAAAAGGTGCTCCACCGGCAAGCGAAGCCGGGAATAATTTTTGCTCTTCAAAGCCATATTCAAGCGCCATTAAAATATCACCGGTGTTTGATACACCAGGAAGTACCGGTACATTACATTTAGCAAGCGCTGTAAGTAATGCAGGAGAAACCGCTGGCGTTACAATAAAGTCAGAACCAGCTTTAAGTGCTTGCTCTAAAATATCAGTATTTATGACTGTACCCGCACCTACTTTTAGTTCAGGCACTTGTGCTTTAATAGCTTTTAATGCCTCTATTGATGCCTCTGTTCTTAGTACTACTTCAACTAGAGTAAGGCCCGCGTTAGCCATGGCTTTTGCTATTTGAACACCTTGCTCTGGCGTATCAGCTTGAATTATAGGTAGCAGTGTTTGTCCTGACATAAGTTCAGAAAAGCGAGTCATAACGTTGTTCCTTTATAAAAAGTAATGCGGCCGAGGTATAACGGCCTTTAATGTTTGATTATTTTGTTATACCAATTGCATTAAATTAATGAGCTATTATAGCGACAAGAAAATAGCTCAATAACAAGGCTAAAATTATGATACATAGTTGCTCTATATAAATAATTTTTAACGTAGTTAGTGAGTTATTTAATACGCTAAGGTGATCATGTTTTTAATAAAATTGGTATCAGCTCCCAGCTTCAGCCATTGCTAGCTGAAATATATCTTTTGGAGCAATTGCGCCTGGCTGTTGTATAACAGCACCTGCTGCTTTTGCAGCAAGTTGTACAGCACTTGAAATTGATTTATCAGTTAAACGAGCACCTAAATAAACACCGTTAAAGGCATCGCCAGCGGATGTCGTATCTACAACATTTGTTACCGGTATTATGGTGTGGCTTTGAAGCGTATCGCCCTCTTTTGTCACTACCGATTCAGGGCCATTTTTAACAACAATTTCTTCAATTTGGTAAGGTTTTAAATATTCAACAACCGCTTCTACGCTATGTACGTCATAAAGTGCTGTTAAATCTTCAACCCCTGGTAGGGTGATATCTGCAAGCGTAAAAGCTAAATGATATTGCTCTTTAGTTTCCTCTACACTATTCCACAAACGCGCTCTGTAATTAGGATCAAAAACTATTTTAACCCCAGCATCTTTAAGCTGCTTTACAACTTTCCAAAAGTGCTTACGTGCACTTTCTTCAATTATTGCTAATGAAATTCCTGAAAAGAAAAACATATCACCTTGGCTAAGCTGCTCGAGCGCATCAGAATCTAAAAAATCAACAACCTTTTTAGCTGCAGAATCATTACGCCAATAAATAAAGCTACGCTCACCATGCTCATCGGTTTCTATGTAGTACATACCTGGTACTTTGGTGTCGTGAGCAAATACAAGTTGTGTATTTATTTTTTCACTTTCAAAGCGTTCTAGCATTTTTTTACTTAAATTATCTTGACCTAAAGCCGTAACAACCGAAGTAGTAACCTGCGGGAAGCAACGTTTTAAATACACTGCAGAATTATAAACATCGCCTGCAAATGATTGGTGTAGTGTGCCTGCGCTCATAGCTCTAAGCTCGACCATGCATTCACCGATAAAGTAAATATTTTTCATCTTGGAAGTTACCCTATGTAGTTAACTGCTATGCGCTTATACAGAATATGTTGGCATAGCAGTTATTATCTAGATTATTGAGGCTTTTTAAGAGGTTCTATTTTTGGAATTAAAATCCAAACAGCTGCCATTGCTATAATGGCTAAAGAAGCACCAATTACAAATGCTGGCGTGTAGTTACCATCAGCAGTAAGAATAGGCACAAGCGATGTAAGGCCTACAGCACCAAGTTTTGCCGCCATACCAGAAAAACCTGATAATGTACCTACCGCTTTTTTGCCTAACAAATCACTTGGTAGTGTTTGCACATTACCAATTGCAGTTTGAAAACCAAATAAAATAACAGCCATAATAAGCACCGCTGTCGTTGGTCCGCCAGGATTGGCCATCGCAAGTAACGCTGGTAGCATAATTAAACAACCTAGCGTAATAGTTAACTTACGTGTTTTATCTGTATTCCAACCGGCTTTAAGCCTGTTTTGTGCCAATAAGCCACCAAACCAAGCACCAAACATAGCGCCAACATAAGGTACCCAACCATATATACCAATAGATTTAACATCCATGCCGTATACTTCGTTTAGGTAAATAGGGATCCAAAAAACAAATAACCACCAAATTGGGTCAATTGCGGCAGAGGCAATGATTACACCCCAGCTTTGCTTACGAGAAAGTAACTCAGCAGTTGAAGGATTATATTCTTCTTCGCCTGTTACATCGCCATTATCATCAACACGTCTTTGACCTGTTAAAATGTATTCACGTTCTTCAGCTGTAAGCCAAGGATGAGAGCTAGGCGGCGCTTTAACTAAAATTAACCAAGGCACTAACCAAAGAAAACCTAATACGCCCACAAAAACAAACACCATTTGCCAGCTAAAGTAGATAGTTAAATAAGCAATTAAAGGAATAGCAATAATACCGCCAATTGCGGCGCCAGAGTTGAAGATACCCTGTGCTAAAGCACGTTCTTTAGTAGGGAACCATTCTGCGTTACCTTTAGCTGCACCTGGCCAATTACCGGCTTCTGCTACACCTAAGATTGCGCGAAAAATACTAAGACTAAGTACACCTTGTGCAAATGCATGCGCAACGGTTGCAATAGACCAAACACCTATTGACAGTACAAAACCGAAGCGTGTGCCTACCCAGTCAAATATTTTACCAAATATGGCTTGACCAAATGCATAAGCAAATACAAACACAATTGAAATATTAGCGTATATTTGTTTGCGTTCTAGCGCTGATTCATCAGGAAATAAATCTTCAACAATGTCCGGCCAAAGCACACTAAGTGCTTGGCGGTCTATATAGTTAATAATGGTAGCTAGCGCAATTAGCGCTATAACCCACCAACGTAAGCCTTTAAGTTGCATAATTAATCCTCAAGAAAGTCTTCACGCGCTGGGCTAAAAGTATCAATCAGGATTCCGCCTGTTGGACAGGTAGCTCCATGATCAGCAAATGGGGGGATTAAGCAGCTATCACCCGGTTTTAAGATTTTAGTTACGCCATCAATGTTAAAGTGAAACTCACCTTCAACAACATACGTTACTTGAGAATGTCTGTGAGCATGGTTATAACCAATAGCCCCTTTCTCAAACCAAATTTTAACAGCCATTAGCTCTTCGTTATAACCTAGCATTTGACGTTTTAGACCATTTCCTAAGTCTTCTATTTCGGTCTCGTTACCAAATGAAAAGTTTGCGCTTTGCTTTTGCATCCTATTTACTCCTGATTATTGTTCATCATATAAACGCCTAATCGGCCATTTAAAGTGAACTCTTTATTTTGATAATTGAATGTGTTTTTAGCTGATGTTGGTGCTTTATTAATTGCCACTAAATATGAGTTGCCTTTAATATCAAGTTCAACAAGTGTTAAATCGCCCTGCTGACTATATTCAAGCTTTGTAACTCGGCTAACAGCTTCTAGGGTATATTCTTTACTTGGGTTGTACTCACCATGTGGCTCTAATACAGATATAAACTTATGTTGCTTTTGACCCTCAACACGACGAATAAAACCGTTTTCGTTGCGTAAATTAAAGTGAGGGTCATTTGCGCCTATTTGAGTAAACAAGAAAGACTCATCACCCTTAACCAAGCTCGTTTGCGTATAAAAGCGACCATTTTCGTTTAGCCACGTTACTTTAGCTAAACCACTTTGAGGTTGCGCTTGAGCTTTAAGCCATAAATGTTGGTAGCCATTTTTAGTACCTAGCGCAGACAGCTGCGTTGCATTTGCTTTTAACTCAAAGCTGGTATCGATAAGCTGACCTTTATAATGCAAAGGCAGGTCAAGTTGATGCGCTTTATTTGCAGCAACATCAAATATATCAAGTGCAACTGTGCTTTGTAGTTCAGGTAAGTTAATAAGTGCAAGCGTACGCTCAAGATCAACGCCGTTATAAGCTGTGCTTATTTCGCCGCTTGAAATCGTGCCGTATTCATTTGTTTCGAAAAAGTTAAGTGTAGGGTAATTACTATTTCCTACTTCAACATTTGCATTAAAATGCGTTGTTTCGTCAACCACTACCGTATTGTGCGCAACAGTGTGTTTAGCGTAAGTTTCGTTTTCAGGTAAATAACGACCGCCGTATTTAGCTTCTACATTTAAAAAACGTGCTGCGCCATAATCAGATACAATTTCATTATCGTGGTCGTAAAATTGCCATGTTAGTTTGTCAAAATGACCGTGACCTAAGCCTTGTGCGGCAGGTTTAAATAGCAGTGCTTGATCGCCACCTACCTGCGTTCTCATTACAACTAGAGCACCTTGTTTACCGTCATTACCATCGCCGAAGGCAATAGATTTAAACGAATAAGGTTTTGCCATGTTGTTATCAAGTGCTTGAGCTACTTTTAGTCCATCACCAGAGAGAATTATTTGGTCTTGTTGCTTAGCAATATCTAAATAACCCGCATCGTTGGTTAAGCCATAGGCTGCCGTTACACCATTAACTAACTCAATGGTATCGATACCTTTACTTTTTATTGCATCGTTAATTGGGAAAAACAAACCGTTGTAGCTAAGTTGAATCGTCGTATCAATCGCTTTTAATAATATGCCATCGCGATATTCAAATATTTTTCGTTGTGGTTCGTTGTTTTCAATCGCTTTAGCAAACGTTACAAAGGGTAATAGTGCAAAGCGTTGATAGTAAGGACCTTCGTTATAGTAACCTTGTGGTGAAAACAGCATCTCTAGCTGCTTGATAAAGCCACCTTTACCCGACTTTTCTAAATCGTATAATGATTTTTCTACCCACTCAGATTCGCCTAATACATACCCTGCCATGCCAACACCCGCTGTTGCCCATGTTCCATGGTTATGTACTTTATTAAATGTAGAGGGTTGGCCTACAGATGTGAACAACGAAACAGGACGGAGTAAGTCATTCTCGATTGTTTTAATGTTATCGGCATTTAACGAGTCATGAATTAGATCATAAGCTTGTATTGTGTACACAAGCCACATTGCTTCATTTAGGCTTTGCCAAAAAAACTTACCTGGATTTTGCGAGTCCATTTTACGTTTTGGATGCAGACCAAGCGTTGGGTATAATTTTGCATACTCAAGCAACATATCACGTACATAGTTTGCATATTTATCATCTTGGCTTAATTGATAAATAATGCCCGCGTTATACATAAGTTGGTAATTTTTTTTGTGGCGCTCATGTGTATAACCACCACCACCGTCTTTTGGAACGGGTACAGTTATAGGCTGTGCAATTTGTTCATCAACTTGCGCTTTTAGCGATTCAAACGCAGTAGAAAACTTTGTGCTACCGTTGCTACTAATTGCTTCGCGCATTTGCTTAACATCATCAGTAGTAATTACTAAGTTTGGGTGCGCTGCATGCGCCCCCAATGATGTTAGTAATGTAAGTGCAGCTACAGCAGCTATTTTAAAACCTGTTTGGCATTTTAATAAGTACATAGTATTTACCCTGCCTTATTTAAAATGTTGTTGTTTTTTAATACTGCCGTGTGTGGGCCTTTAACTCTTAGTTCTTTAACACTTGGTGCTTTAGTTGCATCAAATATATTGTCTGAGATTTCAGTTTTAGGCTCGCCTACTGTGTGCTCTACAACAATAGGAGCAGATTTAACAAATTTATTATCTTTGATATTAGTAACCTGAACACCGTGAACATAAATGCTCGCTTGCTCTTTGTTACGCTTACCAAGGCCGACGTTATTAAGCGTGTTATTTGTCATTTCAAAATGGGGGCCAAATGTACTTTCATCAGAACCACCACGGTAAAGCTTAACTATGGCGCCTTTTACATCATTAAATGTATTATTATTGACAATAACGTATTCCGCGTTATAAACACCTAAGTCTTCAATTTCAGTATTTAAACGTAAAATATCGCCAGTTACCGCATTAAAGGTATTATCTGTAACAATAATTTCGTCAGCCATTGCACCTTTACCAGTAATAAAGAAATGGAATGAATGATTAATATCTAAAGCATTTAACTGTGAGTTGGTCATTACAAAGCGGTAATTATCAACCATACCCCATTTTTGCGTACGAACAATGCTGTTACCTATTGCATCTGGCGCGTTTTCACCTGAAATTGATAAACCATCTAGTTTTAAGCTGCCGCCATCATGTATTTCAAACAAGGTAGAGCGTTGAAAAGTAAGTTTAGACTTTGCGCTCTGCTTCGCTTTAATTGTCAGCGTTTTATCAATTTTAACCAGTTTAGAAACATCATACTGGCCAGGCGCTAGTTCTAGAACATCGCCAGACTCTGCATTATCAATAGCGTCTAGTAATGCACTTACATCAGCTTTAACAAAATGTGTCTTACCAGAATCAAAATCAACTAAAGCAGGTACTTTTGCATACCAGCTAACACCGGTATCTTCTTTTTTAAGTACTTTTAAATCGCGCTTTGCACCTACATTTAAACTTTTAGATGTTGGGTAAAGTAGACCATTACTTGCTTTTTCAAGCGTGATTTTTTCTTTTTTTACACCGTACGTTAGCTCAGAAAGCACTTTTGTATCTGCAATGTTGTTACTTAGTACCAGCCCGCTTACATCGTCGAATGTTGTAAATGGCTGTTCACCATCTTGATTTATGATTAAGTTGTTTTTCATTACGCTATTTTTAGGGGTTGCGCTACGCTCAGCATCGCTACCTGCAGCAAGTTGAATATGACGCACATTTATAAATGTGTTGTTTTCAATCGTCGCATTTTCTACTTGGTGATAACGATTAATAGATGAATTTGGTACGCCGTTCATCACAGTAAAACCACTGCCAAAACGATAGCCTGTTAGGCCTTGTAGGTAGTTATTTCTTACAATTTGATCTTTATTGATAACGCGGATACCACCTGTGTGATCAACACCATTACCAATAAAAATATTTTCTTCTATAAGATTACCATTACCATGGCGCAGCGTTAATGTACCGCGCGCTTCATAAAATACGTTATTACGAAGGATGTTTTTGCCTGATTTAACCGAAACAATTTCTACTTCACCATTGGTACGTTCAAAGTAATTATTTTCAACCAATGTATGCGAATCAGTTAGTGAGTAGTGGCTGGTGCCAATACGCAGGGTTTCACCACCGTTCGAACCAAAAGTAGGACGGTAGCCAAAATAGTTGTTGTCTATGCGGTGATAGTTTTCCTGGCTTGCTTTAGTGTTTAAACGAACAGCAACTGTCACACCTTTATTTCGTTTACCAACTAAATGACTATGATCAAAGCGGTTATGCTGTCCATATAAGGCAACCCAATAATCAGACTCTCGTTTGTCTGGATTACTGTAATTATCGATTACTGTTTGAGTAACTCGTGAATTGTAGGCTAATTCATTTTTATTTTTACGAAATTCTATTACAGCTGAGCTCGGTGTGTAGCCGTCTTTAAATACTAAACCTGAGGCTTCAAGGTATTTACCTGCAAGTCTTAGGTTAGATTGACCTGATAGAATTACTTTTCCGTTAGTTTCAGCGGTTAATATAATAGGAGAGTTTTTTGTACCTTGGCCTTCAAGTAGGATTTCGAAGTCAGACCAAGTACCATTTTTAAGTACTACTTTGTCGCCAGCAACTAGATTGGCTGCGATATCATTAAAAGCTTGTTTACTTTCTATAAAATAATCTTTGGCCGCTATTTGTGTGGATATGCAACCGATGAGAACTAGACTAAGCTTTATTGTATTAATCAAACGCATAGTTAACTCTTTTTCGTTGTGACTGAAAGTAATGCTTCATCAGAATTTAAAAAAGCTGACATTGCACAAAGACTTTAGTCAATTGGTGTCATGTGTGTTAAAGCGCCTTAAGTTAAAAACTTAAAGCGCTCAATAAGGTCGAGAAGTATTACTTTTCTAACTTTTTGAAGTAATCAAAAATTTCAGGAACGTTACCTTGACCCATACCAGCGTCAAACGCTGCTTGTAGATTAGCTGATGAACCTTCAGCGATTTTTGATTCAGTACCTAGGTCTTCTACCATTTGTAGGAAGTAGCCTAAATCTTTGTTTGCATTAGCAATTGAGAAACCAAGGTCGCTAACATTATCAACTGCATAGTTTTTACAAAATTGCATAAACGGTGAGTTAGATGGACCAGTCGACATGATGTCGAAAAGTTGTTGACGGTCAACACCAGCAAGCTCTGCCACTGCAAATGCTTGTGACATAGCACATACTGTCGTCATGCCCATAAAGTTGTTGATTAGCTTAGTTGTATGACCTGCACCTAACTCGCCAAGATGGAAAACGTTTTCACCTTGATCTTCCAGTACTGGTTTAACTTTATTGAATGTATCAATATCGCCTGCAGCCATAATGTTTAAAAGACCGTCTTTAGCATGTGCTGGTGTACGACCTAGTGGCGCGTCGATCATGCCTGCGCCTTTAGCTGCTAAATCAGCACCAATTTTTTTCGTAGATGATGGGATAGAAGTACCAAAATCAACTAATACTGCACCTTCTTTAATGCCCGCTAGGATACCGTCTTCTGCGTAAACAATTTTTTCTACAACGGCAGACGTTGTAAGACAAAACATAACAATATCAGAACCTTCAGCTAGCTCTTTTGCAGTGCTTGCTGTTTTTGCACCTCGAGCAACACATGCTGCAACCGCATCTTTACTAAGGTCCATAACAATTAGCTCATAGCCTTTGTTTTGTAAATTTTCGGCCATATTGCCGCCCATAAGGCCTAGACCAATGAAACCAATAACAGGTTTTGACATGAATAACTCCTAGATATGATGGCGCAAACTTTTATGAGTATGAGTAATGATTTACCCCATAAAATAGGTACGCTCTGTCTTTATTTTAATTCAGTAGAGTAACCCTTAGTAAGCTAATGAAATAAACCATCTATGTTCTGCAATTTTGCTATATAAAATAACTCTACCTATAAATAAGTTGTCTTATTTGGCTGAAACATTACTGGTTATATATTAACTACGACTAAGTATTACTCTGATAATTTACCAACATATTTAACCCCCTCAAAACAGAGGTTACCAATTGGTATGCAAAAACTTTATTACCATACAGTAATTTTGTCAACCAATAAGTTAACTTTGTAAAACATGTCAATTTACAATGCATTAAACCAAAAACAACTAAGTTATTTAATAACAACAACTTGGTTAATAAAAACCATATTTCAAGCAATAATTTCCAATAAATATTTAAATGTTTTCATAACCATTCACAGGTTGACCAATAATCAAACTTTCACTGTTAAACTTGTTATATTAGACAAAAATAAAGTAAATCAATAAATAAATGTTGTAACAGGATTAGCTCAACCGATTTTATTTGCCTAGCTTGCCTTCATCTATTGCAAAAGCGCATAAAACTCATACACTGTGCAGTAAATAACAGCTTAATAAATGAAACTAAGGTAGTAAAAATGCGCTTATTACATACTATGCTGCGTGTAGCCGATTTGAATAAATCAATTGCTTTTTATACTGAAATACTAGGTATGAAGGAATTACGCAGAGCCGATAACAGTGAATACAGATACACGCTTGCTTTTGTTGGATATGGCGATGAAGTAGATAACACAGTGTTAGAACTAACTTATAACTGGGACGAAGATAGCTACGACCTTGGTAATGGATATGGCCATATTGCTATTGAGTTTGATGATATTTACAAAGCATGTGCTGATATTAAAGCTGCCGGTGGCAATGTAAGCCGTGAACCTGGGCCTGTAAAAGGTGGTACTACTGAAATTGCTTTTGTAAAAGACCCTGATGGCTATGCAATTGAGTTAATTCAGAAAAAATATGAGTGAATCTTAAATTACCTACCAACTAATTCAAGTTATAACAATTTGCTTAATGCCAATCTGCTTATATATGGGG
>NZ_JJNY01000075.1:0-1159 GCF_000690035.1 Pseudoalteromonas sp. S3431 | reverse complement strand
CGTTGTTTAACTTTTCCAGTTTTTGTATGGGTGTTATTCCACCTATGCCCATGTTAGGGCGTTCATTATTATAAGTCCATAACCAATCGGTTGCTTTATCTTGTAACTCACTAATATCACTGTAAATATAATGACTTAGCCAGTCATACCTAACCGTGCGATTAAACCGCTCTACATAAGCATTTTGTTGCGGGTTACCTGGTTGAATAAATCGTAATTCAATATTATTATTTAACGCCCACTCTGCTAATTTATGGCTAATATATTCAGGCCCATTGTCACACCTGATAGCTTTTGGCTTACCACGCCATTCTATAATTTGATTGAGTGAGCGGATAACACGCTCAGCGGGGAGTGATAAGTCAGCATCTATTGTGAGTCCTTCGCGATTGAAATCATCAATCACATTGAACAAGCGACACGCTCTGCCATCCGATAATTGGTCGTGCATAAAATCCATTGACCAACATTCGTTAATGGCCTCAGGGACAGCCAATGGTTCAGGCTTCTTCCTTGTTAGACGTTTTCTAGGCTTTATTCGCAGATTCAACTCAAGCTCACGGTAAATACGATAAACGCGCTTATGATTCCATGTGTAGCCTTTAACATTGCGTAAATATAAAAAACATAAACCGAATCCCCAATTACGCTGACATTGGCTTAAATCCAATAGCAACGCTGCAATTTTCTCATTTTCATCAGACAGTTTTGGCGTATAGCGATAGCATGTTTCACTTATCATGAAAGTACGACAGGCTAAGGCAATACTCATTTTATTTGTGCTAACGACTTCATGAGCCAAGACTTTGCGCTCAGAAGCCTTTACCACTTTTTTGCCATTGCCTCCTGAATGACCTCAGATTTTAGCCGCTCTTCAGCATACATTTTCTTTAAACGGCGATTTTCATCTTCAAGTTCTTTCATTCGTGTCATTAAAGACGCATCCATGCCGCCGTATTTAGCGCGCCATTTATAAAAGGTTGAGTTGCCCATACCATGTTCACGGCATAGCTCAGGAATAGGCACGCCGCTTTCTGCTTGTTTTAAAATGGCGAGGATTTGACTGTCTGTAAAATGTGCTTTTTTCATAATTTTCTCCTGTGTTTACAATAAGAGAAAATTCTACGTTTGGCATCTATTATTTTTCGGGGGGATTACC
>NZ_JJNY01000074.1:0-16819 GCF_000690035.1 Pseudoalteromonas sp. S3431 | reverse complement strand
TGATTCAATACGTTAGTAAACCTCTTAACCCGAGTTCAGGCTAAGTAATAGCGTAAAAAATATTATTAATGTAGATAATATAAAAAAATAGGTACTATAGCCGCTGTAAATGAATAACTACAGAGTGTGCCATGGATGATTTAATAGGTTTAGCAGTAATACTTATATTGGTAGTTGTGGGGGGCGCTATTTGTGGATTAATTGCGCTTATACAATTAAAGAGTTTGAAGCAAGATATTACTTTTTTAAAAGCAAAAGTGAATGAGTTACAATCAAATGTCGTAGTGCAAAAACAAACTCAATGTGTTGATGCAAATATTGCACATAACCAGCCTGTGATTGCTTCAGCCAAAGTATATAAACCAGAACCCGTATACACAAATCTAGACACTGAATCCCAAATAGCGGTTAAATCCAGTATTAACAGCACAGCTAAAACAAAACGCAAAACACCATCTCCTATCGAATTATTACTTAATAAACTACGTACAGGGTTTGAAGAGAATTGGATGACCTGGATTGGCGCAATAGCACTTGCTTTTGGTGGCATATTTTTAGCTAAATACAGCCTAGAAGCGGGATTACTATCGCCTGTAATGAGGCTGAGTTTGGGTGGATTATTTGGACTTAGCTTAATTGCAGCCGCAGCTTACTTACACCATAAACGCATTGTATTTGAAGGCTTTAATAATTACATACCCGCAGCGCTTGCCAGCGGCGGGTTTATTACCTGTTTTGCTTTAACGCTTTTAGCTTACAGTAGCTACGCTATGCTTAGCCCTACCGTGGCATTTTTTGCACTGGCTGTTATTGCGATTAGTGCAAGTGCAATGGCGCTTAGGCTAGGCCCATTATTGGCTGTATTAGGTATTATTGGCGCTTATAGTGTACCAATATGGGTTAGTACAGGCAGTGGTAACTTGTTTGCATTATTTATGTATGTTGGTTTTGTAAGTTTGTCGGCTGCGTTAGTTGCACATAAAGTACAGCGAGCTTGGTTGTGGTATTTATTATGGGCAGGGCACATTGGCTGGTATTTAGTTGGTTTTACATTACTTAAAATTAATACCGTTTGGTTAATGGGGACGTTTGCTTTACTTAGTATTATAGGGCTAATTGCTATACCACGCTTAGGCCTAAAACTGAATGTTATTGAACATCGCCCGCACAGTTTAAAACGCTTAATTAAAGTGCTCCCAGATCACCTCTTATTACTCGCTTTTATAGCGCCCTTAATATTTACCATGTTGATCAGTCACTTTGATATGCAGTGGCAAACAGTTGGCGTGTTAAGTATTGGTTTGGTGCTATTTTTAGTCCTTAAAAATAGCCGCTGGGATATTTGGCAGGGCGTAGCGTTAGTTATTTCAACGCTATTAGTTATAAGTGCTCAGCGCACGCATTTGTCGCCAAACCTATTTGATGACGCACTCTTTATATTCAAAAATGAGTATGGTTTGGGTTTATTACTCGGGTTGTTACTTACAGTTTACGGGCTTTATTACGGTAAAAAGCAATCTAAGCGTTTAGCGTTTCATATAACGGGGGCATTTAGTGTATTTGTAATGATAGCGGCTTTGTATGCGCTTATTCCTAACTCTGCGTTAAGTACTGCATATCCACTTTGGGCCGTTGTATTGTTTGTAGTCGCCGCTATTTTAATAAGGCTCGCGCAGCATAATACAACGCTATTTCAGCGTTTTACTTATTGGGTAGGCGCTAATGCCAATATTACGTTAGCAATTACCATGCTACTCAGTGACAGCGGCTTAACCATTGCACTTGCTGTACAAGTATTACTTATAAGCGTGCTTATTAAGCGCTATAGCGTGCCTATGCCGCATTGGCCTATAAAAGCCTTGGTTGCTGCGTTGTTACTGCGCCTTACGCTTTCACCTTGGACGCCAAGCTACGATGCGTTAACGGTATTTGGTTTGCATTGGAGTATTGTGGTTTATCCGTTATGTATTGCGTTATTTTTTGCCGCAGCTAGGTGCTTTAAAGCATCTCAATTAAAAGTATGGTTAGAAGGTGCGGCGCTTCATTGTTTAGCACTTTTTATTACCACCGAAACAAGTTATCAGCTAGTAGGGCATTATCCGCAATTTGATTCACTTAACTTTTACGAACAAATACTCCTTACCTGTAACTGGCTGGCATTAGGGTGCGTGTACTTACACAGAGCAAAACTTGCCGGTACTTTAGCTAAGTTATATAAAGTGGCGGGTTTTGCACTTGCAGGGTTAGCGGGGCTTTTTGCTATTAAAACACTGTTTGACGACAACCCATTATTTGAATCACTTTACATAGGTGAGCTGCCAATATTTAACTGGTTATTACTATTGTGGTTAGTACCTGCAGGATTAACGCTTTGGCTGGCCAAGCTTGTAAAACCAATAAATGCTAAAGCTACGTCATTTATATTGGCCGTTGTGGGTGGTTTTATATTATTGGCTATAAACAGCTTTATTCGCCAATATTGGCAGGGCCCTTACATTTACTTATCAAAAGGCGCAAGCAATGCAGAGCTTTATAGCTACTCTGTTATTTGGTTATTATTGGGTGCGGCTACTGTTATTTTTGGTCATTTAAAAAATCAATTATTAATACAAAAAGTAGGCTTAGGCTTACTAGCTGCCGTTATTGTTAAGGTGTTTTTAATTGATATGGCTAACTTGGAGGGCTTACTTAAAGCGCTTTCGTTTATTGGATTGGGGCTTTCGTTAGTGGGACTAAGTTGGTTGTTCCAAAAGCTCAGAAGCCGAGTAAATTAGTTTAACTTTATGAACACTTTATAAAGCAAAGCCCAGTAAAGATACTGGGCTTTTTGTTTTACGGTATTACTAGATAGCTTTTAACTAGATAACTTTTAACTAGAACACTTGTTACTCGCTTATTATGTACTGTGATTAAGCAGTGCTTTTAGTTTGCCCGGTTTAATTGGCTTACTTAAATAATGAATATTAGCGGCTTTGGTTTCTTGTTTAAGCTCTGTGTCGCGTACTGCGGTAATTAAAATAGCAGGTACTTGGCTTTGCCAAATTTCGCGCAGGGTTTTAATTAGTGTTATCCCATCGCAGTCGCTGCCTAGTTGATAATCCATTAAAATAACATCGGGTGCGCCATTTTGTTTAGCATAAGTGAGTACACTATCTACGTTATCAAATAGTGTGTAATTAGCTTGCCATTTTTTAAGTAAACTCGCCATGGCGGCTAAATTTTCGGGGTCGTCGTCTACGGCTATTATATTAATTGCTGCGCGGTTTTCTATTAGGCTACTTGCAGTGTTTTTTTGCTGTACGAACAGCTTATCGCCATAAGGTACTTCAACACTAAAGCGACTGCCTTTATTGGGCTCTGAGCGTACATGCAATGGCAAGCTAAGTAAGTCAGCCATTCGTTTCACTACGCCAAGGCCTAAGCCAACGCCTTTGTTATCACCTGATTCAACACGGTAAAAGTCGTTAAATATTTTGGCTTGTTCAACTTCGCTAATACCTGGGCCGGTATCCCATACTTCTATCAGTAGGTTGTGTTTACGGTTTCTACAGGCAATTAATACACGGCCTTTGTCAGTGTACTTAACGGCATTAGATACTAAGTTTTGAATAATTCGGCGTAAATAGGTTATGTCGCTGTGTACGATTTGTTGATTTGAACGTACCGTTAGTTTAAGCCCTTTATCACTAGATAATATTGCGTATTCGCTTTGTAATGGCGCTAAAATTTCATCAATGCAAAAATGGCGAGGCGTTGGGGTCATCGCGCCTTGTTCTAGTTTGGCTATTTCGAGCAAAGCTGACATTAAATGCACGGTTGAGTCGAGGCTGTCGCCCAATTTATCAAAGTTATTTTGGTTGGTGCTATCGAGCTGCTTTTCGTCAATAGCAGCAAGGTATAAACGCGCTGCATTAAGCGGCTGTAAAATATCGTGGCTTGCCAACGCTAAAAATCGTGTTTTACTGTCGTTAGCTTGCTCTGCTTCACGCTTGGCTAAAGTAAGTGCTTGCTCTGTCTGTACGCGACTGTCTATTTGTGCTTGTAAGTCTTTATTAATTGTTTGTACTTCTTGGGTACGTGCTTCTATGCGATTTTCAAGATCCATGTTTACTTCTTCAAGCGCATTTTGTGTGCTTATATGATTTGTAATATCCGAAAAGCTAGTAACAAAACCGCCATCAGGTAGTGGATTACCAATCATCTCAAATACTTGGCCGTTACGGCGGTGGCGAATAAAATGATGGGAACTGCCATTTTTTAAATGCTGCACGCGTTTTTCTACTTGGCGTTCTATTTCGCCTGGGCCACATTCACCACGGTTGGCGTTGTACCTAATAATATCTTCAATATGTTGGCCTACTTCTAAAAAGCCCTCTGGGTAGCCAAACATTTCACCATAGCGTTTGTTCCATGCAACAAGTTTTAAGTCTTTATCGACTACTGAAATACCATGACTTAAATTTTCGAGCGAGGTAAACAATAAATTTTGATTAAACTGCAGTGCTTGTGTCGTTTCGTCAAAAAAGTTTACAACCTCTTCAAACGCCATGCGCTTACCCGACGATACCGTATGTATTAATGCTTGTGCCGATGAGGCGCCCAACACACCCGTAAGAGCACGCTCACAATAAGCAATAAATTCAGGTTCAGGGTGAGCGTTGTTATCACTTAAATGATGTGCCAATGCGTAATGCGCGAGGACTTGTTGGCTACGCTGAATACCTAAAAAAGTTTGCAGTAGTATTTTAAAATCGTAAACCGTGGCTTTTACGTCTTTATTTAAACGCCTTGCTAAAATAGCCTGATCTTTTGGGTTAACAAATGCAGCTGCTTGAATTTTATCGATTAGACGCTCTTCTGCGCCTAATGAAAAGCTAATATAACAACCAATATTGGCAAATAAGGCAATGAGCGTCCCGCGTGTTATGAGTGTTTGTTGTAATTCACTATTTAAGGTGTTGCCTGCATCTAAAATAGGTAGCATTAAAAATAGCACCCAACAAATAATGCCAGCTATTAAACCAGCATAAACACCGTAAGCATGACCTTTTCGCCAGTATAAACCGCCAACAATAGCGGGCAATAATTGCGTAACGAGTGAAAATGCCACTAGCCCCATACTCGCCAATGCACTGCTGTGGCCAAACCATTGTTGATAAAAATAAGCCAAGATTAGAATACCGGCAATGGTAAAACGTCTTACCAATAAAATTTGCGATTTGTAGCTGGTGGTAATTAAGTTACGTTTAAATTTACGGCGTAATATTAATGGCAATACAACATCATTTGAGATCATAGTACTTAATGTAAGTGTTGCGACCACTATCATTGCGGTGGCGGCAGACAACCCGCCTATAAATACAAAAGTGGTTAAAAATGCATTGTCGTTAATTAACGGTAGGGCAAGTACAAAGCTGTCGGGGGAATAACCACTGCCGATTTCAGGATGGATAGCGGCAGTTGCAATGGGTAAAATCATCGCAGCAGTCAATAACAAATACAGAGGAAAAGCCCAGCGAGCAGTAAATAAATGACGTTTATTTTGGTTGTCTACAACGGTGACATGAAATTGGCGTGGTAAGCATATAATGGCAGCTGCAGCCATTAACGACTGACCAATAAAGTTAAAACTGAAAAAGTTAAAATCGCTCCAGTGATCCCAAATTGATTCGGTGATTTTACTTGAGGTTGATTCGGGCAAATTAAATAGTGTAAATATGGCAAGTCCTGCCACAGCCATAAGTGCAATAAGTTTAATCATTGATTCAAAGGCAACAGCAAGCATTAAGCCTGAGCGATATTCGGTCACATCGACTTTGCGCGTACCAAAAAATATAGCAAATAAAGCCATAATTAATGTGGCAGAAAGCGCGAGCATATCGCCGGATA
The DNA here is from genome assembly GCF_000690035.1 of Pseudoalteromonas sp. S3431. Lineage (NCBI taxonomy): Bacteria > Pseudomonadati > Pseudomonadota > Gammaproteobacteria > Alteromonadales > Pseudoalteromonadaceae > Pseudoalteromonas > Pseudoalteromonas sp. S3431. The sequence goes on along the minus strand of NZ_JJNY01000074.1, from coordinate 10,930 downwards.
TTTTATTACTGTTTTGCAAAAGTAAAAAGCTGGTACTGAGTGCTTTTAGTTGTAGTGCGATATAAGGAATAGTCGCCAGTAACGCGATAACTGTTACCATAATTGCAGTAGTTTGGCGCTTACCGTAACGAGCAGAGATGAAATCGGCAATAGTGGTTATGTTTTGTTTTTTACTCACCAACACTAATTTACGTAAAAAGCCTTGTCCGAAAAAAAACAACAATGCAGGACCAAGCAAAATAGGTAAGTAGCTCCAGCTACTAGTCGCCGCAGTTCCTACTGACCCATAGTAGGTCCATGAAGTACAATAAATACCTAATGAAAATGAGTAAACAAAAGGGTGGTGGCTAATGCGTTTTGCTAAAGGCGTCGTTTTATCACCCCAGTTAGCCAGCCAAAACAGCACACCTATATATCCTAAAGCAACAATAATGAGTACGGCAGTCATGTTGTTATTAAACCTTATTATTTAAAATAGCCCCCAACCCTATGAGGGATTAACACAATACCAGAACTCAGGTTAAGTGTGAGGGTTGAATTTAAATCATAATTTTAGTTTTATTTTTATCTTTTTGAATATTAAAGATAAAAATAAAATAACTTATAGCATTAGACTAATGTCGCATTAATTTAGTACTTAGCTTCTTTATAACCCTAAAACTCAACTTAAAAACCTTAACAGGCTGAAAAATAACAAAAAGAGCTATTTAGGTTTAGTTGTTTTTATACAGTTTACGTAAACGTTAATAAGCTGTTACGACTATGGTCGCAATTCAATCTTGAGACAGCATTGCTAAATTGGTAAGTGAAGATAAAAAACCACTCATCGCGATATTGCGGTGCTTAAAGGGGAAAATAAAAATGGCTTTTAAAGATGAAGAACAAGCAAAAGCTTATTGGGCAGAAAATATTTCACTGTTATTTAAACTATTAGCAGTGTGGTTTATTGTGTCTTTTGGCTTTGGCATATTATTGGTAGATGTACTTAATGAAGTACGTTTTTTTGGGTTTAAACTTGGCTTCTGGTTCGCCCAGCAAGGCGCGATTTATACCTTTGTTGCTTTGATTTTTGTGTACGTTTTCAAAATGAATACGTTAGATAAAAAATATGGCGTAGACGAATAGGAGCTAAGCAATGGATGTTCAAACACTCACGTTTTTAATTGTTGGTTTAAGCTTTGCGCTTTATATCGGCATAGCAATTTGGGCCCGAGCGGGTTCAACTAAAGAATTTTATGTCGCGGGCGGCGGCGTACCTCCTCTTGCTAATGGTATGGCAACAGCAGCTGATTGGATGAGCGCCGCGTCGTTTATTTCAATGGCGGGTATTATTTCGTTTGCAGGTTACGATGGCAGCGTTTACTTAATGGGGTGGACAGGTGGTTATGTACTATTAGCTATGTGTTTAGCGCCTTACTTACGTAAATTCGGCAAGTTTACTGTACCTGACTTTATTGGCGACCGTTACTATTCACGCACCGCACGTTTAGTGGCAATTGTATGTGCCATATTCATTTGTTTTACTTATATTGCAGGGCAAATGCGCGGCGTAGGCGTCGTATTTTCACGCTTTTTAGAAGTAGAAATTGAAACTGGTGTTTACATCGGTATGGTGATTGTATTCTTTTATGCGGTACTTGGCGGCATGAAAGGCATTACCTATACACAGGTAGCGCAATATTGTGTACTTGTATTTGCCTACCTTGTACCAGCCATTTTCATCTCAATGATGATGACGGGTCACTTTTTCCCACAAACCGGTTTTGGTGCCACATTAATTGGCAGCGACGGCGCGTACGTACTTGATAAACTAGACGGCTTAAGCGCTGAACTTGGTTTTGCGCAATATACCGAAGGCTCTAAGAGCATGATTGACGTGTTCGCTATTACTGGTGCTTTAATGGTAGGTACTGCTGGTTTACCACATGTAATTGTACGCTTTTTCACTGTACCTCGCGTAAAAGACACGCGTATTTCTGCCGCATGGACTCTTGTGTTCATCGCGATTGTTTATACTACAGCACCTGCGGTTGCAGCTTTTGCTCGCGTAAACATGGTTGATACCATTAATGGTAAAGACGGTAGCGGTACAGCTTACGCAGAAGCACCTGCATGGATTAAAAATTGGGAACGTACGGGATTAATCACTTTTGATGATAAAAATGGCGATGGCAAAATGTTCTACACGGCGGGTAAAATTACCGATCCGAACAGTGCTAACGAAGTCAATGTAGATCGCGACATTATGGTATTAGCAAATCCAGAAATTGCTAACTTACCAGCATGGGTTATTGCACTTGTAGCAGCAGGTGGTATTGCTGCCGCATTATCTACAACAGCAGGTTTACTACTGGTTATTTCGACCTCCGTTTCGCACGATTTACTCAAGCGAACCCTCAAGCCCGATATTACCGACAAGCAAGAGCTACTTGCAGCGAGGTTGGCAGCCATGGTTGCTATTGTTATCTCCGCGTACTTTGGTATTAACCCGCCTGGATTTGTGGCATCGGTTGTGGCATTTGCCTTTGGCTTGGCGGCTGCGAGTTTCTTCCCTGCAATTATTATGGGTATATTCTCTAAAACAATGAACCGCGAAGGGGCTGTTGCCGGTATGGTAACGGGTATAGGCTTTACCGCTGCGTATATCATCTTCTTCAAGTTTGTTAGTCCAGAGCTAAACAGCCCTGAAAATTGGTTCTTAGGTATTTCGCCTGAAGGTATTGGCTTAATTGGTATGATTATTAACTTTGCAGTTGCTGCAATTGTTCTTAAATTTACTCAACCAACACCTGTTGAAATTCAAGAAATGGTAGAAGGTATTCGTAATCCTAAAGGATCGGCAGAAGCGCACGATCACTAAGGTTACTTAAAATAAAGCGTAAAAAGCCCGACTTAAGTCGGGCTTTTTATTTGTATAAAAAATGAGTACATTGGTGTTGTGTATACTTTTTAATGAGCACAACGATGAGCGTAGAACAACAAGAAATAGCCCAATATGTTTGCATGCAAGCACCATTTAGCCTACTTGATAGCAGTGCATACGAGTATTTTGTAAATCACCTCGACATTATTTACCTCACCCGCGAAAATCAAACTCAGTGGTTGCAAAGTGAAAACCCTAAACTATTTTTAATTCGCTCTGGTTTGTATGATTTAGTTGATGCTAAAGGCGACGTTGTTACGCGTTTAGCACAAGGTGATTACTTTGGCTTCCCGTCGTTACTAACGGGGGAAGCGATTCAAAACCGTTTAGCGGTACAAAAAGAGGGCATAGTGTATATGCTCTCTCAAACGCATTTTGATTTTTTACGCAGAGAATATAAATCGTTTGAGCAATACTTTGTACGCGCTCATGCTAACCGGTTGTTGTCATCGCATTATAAAAGTAAAAACGATAGCTGGTCTGAGCGTAAAATATCAGAGCTGATGGCACGCACAGCGATTACGCTTGCGCCTGATGCAAGCATTAGGCAAAGCGCTAAAAAGATGAAACAGCATGGTGTGTCGTCAATAATGATAACGCAGCATGCACATTTAGTTGGCGTGGTTACCGATCGTGATTTACGTAACCGCGTACTCGCCGACGAGGTAAACCCTCAAGATGCTGTAAGCAGCATTATGACCGCTAAGCCCAAGTTTATATTTGAAAATAATCGAGTGTTTTCAGCGCTGCATTTAATGCTTAAGCATAATATTCATCACTTACCGGTTCTTGATGAAAACCATAAACCGATAGGAATGATAACCAGCACCGACTTATTACGCCAACAAAAAAGTGACCCCGTGCAGCTTATTGGGCGCATTTATAAAGCGCACACTATTACTGACTTAAAACGCTATGCAAAAGAAATCCCCGAGTTATTGCGTGGTTTTTCGTACAACATTGACGACATATCGCTAATTGGTAAATTACTAAGTGGATTAACCGATGCGCTTACATCGCGACTTATTCACTTATTTCAAGAAGAGCATGGCGCAGCGCCAACCAGCTTTAGTTTTATTTGCTTTGGCTCGCAAGCACGCGAAGAGCAAACTCTGCATTCGGATCAAGATAACGGCTTATTACTCCCTAACGACTTAAGCAATGATCAGCAAGCTTACTTTAAAAGCATGGGGGAATTTGTATGTGAGAACTTAGTTGAATGCGGCATTAGGCGTTGCCCAGGTAATATTATGGCAAGCAGCGATGAGTGCCGAATGAGCGTAAACGACTGGAGCGAGCGCTTTTTTAAATGGATAAAAAGCCCCACACCAGATGCGATGCTTAATTGTAAAATATTTTTTGACCTGCGCTTTATTGAAGGTTCAAACGCTTTATACACCGCTTTTTGCGAGCAGCTAATTCGTATATCGCGTAACGACTTATTCTATGCTGCAATGGCAACCGACATAAGTAGTAACAGCGTGCCAATTGGTTTATTTAATAAATTTAAAACCGAAAAAACCGATGAAAATAATAAATACATAGATTTAAAAAAACGCGGTGTCGTAATTATAAATGACATAGTGCGGTTATACGCTTTAAAAGCGGGTATTAAGCGAGCTAATACCCAAGAGCGACTAGAGGCACTGCTCAAACATAAATTGCTTAGCAAAGAAGATATATACAACCTAAAAGATTGCTGGCGGTTTTTAACGCAGCTTCGTTTGAGTACACAAATAAACGAAGAAGGTTTACCAAGTAATTGTATTAATCCTAATAAATTAAACTCACTAGAGCGCCATCAACTAAAAGAAGCGTTTTACCTTGTTAAACAAGCGCAGCAAGCTGCTGCGTTTAAGTTTGCTCGCGGCAGTTTATAATGATGGATTACTAACATGGTAAAAAAGCTGCTCACTCGGTACTTAAAGCGCCGTAAATTACTAGGCAAAAATGCCTTGCAACAGCGTTACTTAGTGATTGATTTAGAGCTCACTGGCCTTGATGCAAAACAGCACGAAATTGTATCGGTAGCGTGGGTGGTAATAGATAATCAATGTATAAAAATGAGTGAGTCGCAGCATATTATCAATAAAGACGTTATAAGCCTCGAACAAAGCCCTGTTTATCACGGTATAAATGATGATGCGGTAGCAAAAGGGCAAAGTTTACACAGTATACTAATGCAACTAAGCAGCCACTTTAATGATTGTATTTTAGTGTTTCATAATGCCATGCTCGATTGGGGCTTTTTAAAAATAGCCTTAAAAAATGCCAATATAACAACGCGGCCTAAACTGATACTCGACACCCTTCACATCGAGAAAAAGCGCTTACTCAACCATTCATCTGAAATAAAACAAGATGATTTAACCCTTAATGCTTGCCGCACACGTTATGAGTTACCAAGCTATCATTGCCACCACGCATTAACCGATGCACAAGCGACCGCCGAGTTACTGCTAGCTCAGTGCCATCAAATAAGCCGTGGCAAAGAGTTAAAAGTAGGCGAGTTGACGTAGGTTGGCTGTAGGTTGGGCTTTATGCCGCGCGAGATAAACTCCCGCCTACAATAAAGAGCAGTTTACTTTTATTGTTATCCGTATAACTATAGGTACAGTTACGTAATCATTATTTACTAATTACTTCAAGGAACGAACATGAAACTCATCACTACTATTTTCTTAACCTTATTCCCACTTATCACTTTTGCTAATTCAAGCTTGCCTGCTAATCGCCATATTGCAGTGCAGGGTACTGCAGAGGTATTAGCAAAGCCCGATATGGCTAAGATTTCTTTTGAAGTAATAAGCTTTAAAGACAAATCACTTGATGCTAAACGTGATGTTGATGATCGAGTAAATTTGTTACTTAAAGGATTAAGCAAGTACGGTGTTAAGGAGACGGATGTTTCTGCTACAAGCCTGTTAACTTACAATGATGACGACAAGTTTAATGTCGAGAGCGGTACAGCAATTAATGCAGGATATGTAGCAACAAGAACACTTAAAGTAACATTAAGAAATATTGAAAAGTTGAATGATTTTATCGATTTTGCATTAAGTGTAAAAATTAATGAACTGACGAATATTGAGCTTATGTCTTCAAAAGCCGCGCAGTTAGAAGCTGAAGCAATACAAGGCGCAATAGATAACGCTATAGTTAAAGGGGGTAAGCTTGCTAAAGCATTTGGCGCAGAGCTTGGAAAAATTTACAGCATTAATTCAAATTCTAACCGTTCAAGTTATGGTTATGGCGCAGATAATTTTGAGAGAATAGTTGTAACCGGTTCTAAAGTTACTAGAAATCCATTTGAGCAAGGTAGATACCTGCAAGAAACTATTACATTTAAATCATCAATAAACGTGGTATTTGATTTAGAAGTAAATGATTAAGTTAAAATTTTCATTTCAAATACATTTTCATAATGTAAGCTGGCTTTAAGTTTTTGATTAATTTAAAAGTAGCTATATTATGAGCGATAAAAATAACACGTTAAAAGCACAAACTGAGGCAAAAATAGCAGCAGGGCGTAAAGGTAATCCTGATTTTATGAAAGGTGTAGATGAAACGATTGCACAAGCAAAAGCGTTTCAACAAGGTGCTAATGCACTTGATTTAAACCAAAGCGCACCAAGTTTTGAGTTACCAAATCAACATGGTCAATCGGTGCAGTTAACTGAGTTACTTGCTAAAGGGCCTGTGGTTGTTACTTTTTATCGTGGAAGTTGGTGTCCGTACTGCAATTTACAGCTCAAAGCGCTTCAAGCACGTTTACCTGAAGTTCACGCATTAGGCGCACAATTGGTGGCTATTAGCCCGCAAGTACCCGATGGCTCACTTAGTGACGATGAAATAAGTAACATGGATTTTTTAGTGCTGAGTGATCAAAATGCAGATGTAGCAGCAAGCTACGGCGTAGCATGGAAAGTACCCACATTTTTACTAGAGCATATGCGAGTAGACCGAGGCCTAGATTTAGAGTCGGTTAACAATGGCAATAGTAGTGTTTTACCGATCCCTGCCACCTTTGTTTTAGATAAACAAGGTAAAGTGACTTGGCGTTATGTTGATGTTGATTATCGTACTCGTTCTGAGCCAGAAGATATAATTAACGCTTTAAAAAATTTAGTATAAAAAACTTAATTTAAAAAGTCAGAACCCTCGAAGAGCTTGCAATGCCTAAGCTCTTTACTCTTAATTTAAAGTTTCTAATGCTTCCCTCTTATAATCAGATGCAAGGTCGATTACAATACAGCCATCTAAAAGGCATATTGCCTTTATCTGCACGCTAAAAGAGTGGATTTTATATTTCATGGCAATCAAACTTGCAATTAATGGTTTTGGTCGTATTGGTCGAAATATTGTCCGCGCGTTATACGAGTCTGGTTTGAGCGACGATATAAAAATTGTTGCGATTAACGAACTTGCTGACCCTGAAGCTATTGCTCATTTATTAAAATACGACACATCCCACGGTCGTTTTTCTTTTCCTGTAAAACTTGGCGAAGACACCATTAGTGTTGCAGGCGATACCATTGCACTTTTTTGTGAAGAAAACCCAATTGAATTACTTTGGCAAACGCTCGATGTAGACGTTGTACTTGAATGTACAGGTGTTTATCACTCGCGCGAACATGCGCAGTTACATATTACAGCAGGCGCTAAAAAGGTGTTGTTTTCACATCCGGCCGATAACGATGTTGATGCCACTATTGTGTATGGTATTAACGACGATGAGCTTAAAAGCGAGCATACAATTGTGTCTAACGGCTCGTGTACAACTAACTGTGTTGTGCCGGTTATTAAAGTATTAGATGATGCATTTGGTATTGAGTCGGGCGCTATTACAACGATTCATGCGTCGATGAACGATCAACAAGTGATTGATGGTTATCATCATGATTTACGCCGTACTCGCGCTGCAAGCCAATCAATTATTCCAGTTGATACAAAGCTTGCCCGTGGTATAGACCGTATTTTACCTAAGTTTAAAGGTCGTTTTGAGGCAATTGCCGTACGAGTTCCGACTATAAATGTAACGGCAATGGATTTAAGTGTAACGGTTAATACCGATGTAGATTTAAACGCAGTAAATAATGCACTTAAAGCACAAGCAAAAGATCGCTTAGAAGGTATTTTAAGTTATACCGAAGAGCCGCTTGTATCGGTTGATTTTAATCACGACCCACATTCTTGTATTATTGACGGCACACAAACACGTGTTAGTCACAAACGACTGATAAAATTATTAGTATGGTGTGATAACGAATGGGGTTTTGCTAATCGTATGCTCGACACCGCGCGTGCTATGATGGCAGTGAATAAGTAATTTATTAATATAATAATTTTAAACGTATTTTTCAGGTTCAGTATCGTTAACTAAGGAGATGTTCATGTCGGTCATAAAAATGGTAGATTTAGATTTAAACGGCAAACGCGTATTAATTCGTGAAGATTTAAATGTACCAGTTAAAGCAGGTAAAGTGACGTCAGATGCGCGTATTCGTGCAGCACTACCTACTATTAAACTAGCCCTTGAGAAAGGCGCTAAAGTAATGGTTATGTCACACCTTGGCCGTCCTACGGAAGGGGAATACGATGAAGCATTTTCGCTTGCACCTGTAGCTGATTACTTAAACGATGCCCTTGAGCAAACTGTGCGTTTAGAAAAAGATTACCTAAATGGTGTTGATATTGCTGATAACGAAGTGGTTGTTTTTGAAAACGTGCGCTTTAACAAAGGCGAGAAGAAAAACGACGAAGCGCTATCTAAGCAACTAGCAGCACTGTGTGATGTATATGTAATGGATGCATTTGGTACGGCTCACCGTGCACAAGCATCTACGCATGGCGTTGGCTTATTTGCTGATGTGGCATGTGCAGGTCCGCTGTTATCGGCTGAACTTGAAGCATTAGGCAAGGCACTTGATAACCCCGCTCGTCCATTAGTGGCGATTGTAGGTGGTTCTAAAGTTTCAACTAAATTAACCGTTTTAGATTCACTTTCTAAAATTGTCGATCAGTTAGTTACCGGTGGCGGTATTGCAAATACCTTTATTGCTGCATCAGGTAGCCCAGTTGGTAAATCGCTTTACGAACCTGATTTAATGGATGAAGCGAACCGTTTATGTGCAGCAGCGATTGCTAATAATGGTGAAATTCCGGTACCGACTGACGTAGTTGTTGGTAATGAGTTTTCTGAATCTGCTGTAGCTACGCTTAAAGATGTAAGCGAAGTAACAAGCGACGATATGATTTTTGATATTGGTCCTGATACAGCGAGTAAGCTTGCAAAAATTATTGCAAATGCGGGCACTGTTGTATGGAATGGTCCAGTAGGCGTGTTCGAGTTTGACCAGTTTGGTAATGGCACTCGTGCTATTGCACAAGCAATTGCTAACTCAAATGCGTTTTCAATTGCTGGTGGTGGTGATACCTTAGCCGCCATTGATAAATACGGCATTGCCGATAAAGTTTCTTATATTTCTACTGGTGGTGGTGCGTTCTTAGAGTTTTTAGAAGGCAAAAAACTGCCAGCAGTTGAAATGCTAGAGTCGCGCGCTAAATAAATTTATTTAGCCGTGTAAGGTGAGGGGAAACCCTCGCCAACAATTAATTATTAAATACCTCTCACCCTAATTTAATAATTAATTTTGACGGAATTTTACTGTAAAGCAGTGGTTTTTCGTGGCGTTGTTATAACGCCAAACTAACACATCCGTTCAAACTAGATGGTAGGGAACTGCTATCGATAAATTGGAGAATACCCAATGGCTTTAATCAGTATGCGACAACTTTTAGATCATGCAGCAGAGCATGGTTACGGCGTTCCAGCTTTTAACGTTAATAACCAAGAGCAAATGCGCGCAATAATGGAAGCGGCTGACAAAACAAACAGCCCAGTAATCGTGCAAGGATCAGCGGGCGCACGTGCTTATGCTGGTGCTCCATTTATTCGTCATATGATTTTAGCAGCTGTTGAAGAATGGCCACATATCCCCGTTGTTATGCACCAAGATCACGGCACATCGCCAGGTGTATGTCAGCGTTCAATTCAGCTTGGTTTTTCATCAGTAATGATGGATGGCTCGTTAATGAGCGACGGTAAAACTCCTTCAAGCTACGAATACAATGTAGAAGTAACGCGTGAAACTGTTGCTATGGCGCATGCCTGTGGCGTATCGGTTGAAGGCGAGCTAGGTGTACTTGGTTCACTTGAAACAGGTGAAGCTGGCGAAGAAGATGGCGTTGGCGCAGAAGGCATATTAACCACTGAGCAAATGCTAACAGATCCTGAAGAAGCGGCTGACTTTGTAAATAAAACACACGTTGACGCACTTGCAATTGCATGTGGTACTTCGCACGGTGCCTATAAATTTACGCGCCCACCAACAGATGACATTTTAGCGATTGACCGCATTAAAGCGATTCATGCACGTATTCCTAACACGCACTTAGTGATGCATGGTTCATCTTCGGTTCCACAAGAGTGGTTAGAAATTATTAATCAGTATGGTGGCGAAATTCCAGAAACTTATGGTGTGCCTGTTGAGCAAATTGTCGAAGGTATTAAGTTTGGTGTTCGTAAGGTAAATATTGATACTGATTTACGTTTAGCTTCTACCGGTGCAATTCGCCGTCACATGGCGTTAAACCCATCTAACTTTGATCCTCGTAAATACTTAGCTGAAGCAACTAAAGCAATGACAGAGATTTGTGTTGCACGCTATAACTCGTTTGGTACCTCTGGTCAGGCGAGTAAAATTAAGCCAATTTCACTTGATGCAATGCACCTTAAATATTTAAGCGGTGAGCTAGACCCTAAAATTAGATAATCGATCAATTTATAATTGATCATTATTAGGGCCTGTTTATCTTTCGAGGTTAAATTTACAGCAGTATGTTTGGTATTTAGGCAAGGCAGAGCCTATGAAGTGTGGTTATTCCCCATAAATAGGCGATAACGTGAAATAAATGCCAAACATGCGCTGCCCGAAGGGTTCTGCC
>NZ_JJNY01000073.1:0-26746 GCF_000690035.1 Pseudoalteromonas sp. S3431 | reverse complement strand
TAAATAAAAAATTTTTAACGACGTTATAGTGAAATTTAATTCGTTAAATTGATCAAAGATTTATGCAGGTTGGTATAAAACTATTGATTAGCAGCTAACTTACTAAAATGTGTTTTTAGCAACCCTGCAAAAGCTTGTACTTTAGCAGTGCGATGCACTAAGTGATGCGTGACTAACCATACATCGGTAGGCCAGCTTAACTCACTGTGTAATATAGGCACTAAATCAGGATATTGCGCCGCTACGTCATGCTGCAATCCGCCAATACCTAGCCCTTTAATTATTGCACGAGTCGCTTCTGCGGTTTCAGATACTCGCAGCTTTATTTGCGATGCGGGAATATGTTCATCAGCCCACGCAAAATAAGGCACGCGGGCATTAAAACCTGCCACACCCGATACAAAATTATGCTGTTGTAAATCACTTAATAATTTAGGCATGCCGTATTTATTAATATAACGTTTATTAGCGTATAAGCCCGATGAAAGCTGGGCCAAATGTTGAGCAATATAATCGCCTTCATCAGGCCTTGGGCCTGCACGCACTGCAATATGTGCTTGTCCGTGATCGAGTCTTAATCTTTTTTGTTCTAAAATAACTTCTAACTGCACCTGCGGGTGTAACGCCTGAAATTGCTCACACACATCCCCAAGTATATCCATAAAACCACTTACCGTCGTTAGCAATAAACTCCCTCTAAGGGTACTATCGGCTGCTGCTATATCGTTATGTAACTGCTCTAACGAACTATGAATAGTTTGCGCCGTTGCGAATAACTTAGTGCCAATTTCAGTTACCTTGTAGCCACGCGCATGGCGATGAAAAAGCCGTGTATTCAAGTTTTTTTCAAGATTATTAATTCGTCTAAGCACTGTGCTGTGGTGTACATTAAGCTCTTCTGCTGCCGCTGTTAACGTGCCTAAACGTGCTACTTCAAAAGCAACTTTAACGTCTTGCCAATCTTCAAACTTTATCGCCATGCTGCCTACCTTTTACTTATGTGCATATACGCACATAAGTGTTGCGTTTATTGGGGTTTTCTACAAGCAAAATTTTGCTACATTAGCCATGAAACTTAAAACATTAAAAGGCCACTACCATGTCAGCACCAAAAATTATCGCTCTAGCAGGAAGCCTTCGCCAAGAAAGCTTTAATCAAAAAATTATTAATGAAGCAGCACGTTTTGCTCTACAAACAGGTGCTGAAGTAGAAGTAATAAAACTAAACGAATTAAACATACCACTATTTAACGAAGATATAGAAGCGCAAGGCACACCAAGCGATGCACAGCTTTTAAAAGACAAGCTACGTACAGCCGACGGTATTTTACTAGCAAGCCCAGAGTACAACGGCTCTATTACCGCAGCACTAAAAAACGCCATTGATTGGGCATCGCGCACAGAACAAGGTGCTGTTCCTGCTTTTCGTAATAAAGTGGTCGCTTTGTTTGCAGCATCGCCAGGTGGGCTTGGTGGATTACGAGGTTTAAATCATGTGCGTGATATATTAAGCGGCATTGGTTCATTAGTGCTTGCCGATCAGCTTGCTGTACCCGCTGTACACACTTTATTTGATGAAAATGGGCAAATAAATGAACCTGTAACGGCTGAAAAAGTATCAGCCCTTGCTCATCAATTAGTAAGCGTTGCAAGTAAGTTAAAATAACTTGCACGCCCGCTTACTTACTTTGTCGCCGCTATTTTTGCGGCGATAAAATCGGTATGCGTTACATATAAAAGCCCTGCGACTTTACGTATTACGTAGTCTTCTTGGGGATCTATTTCCCCATCGGCATACGCTAAGCGCCATAATAGTTCTATTATTTCTATTCGCTGTACCGCGCTGCAATGCTCATTAATCTGTTTTGAAAACTGAAAGTAATCTATCGCACCATCCAAACTACTCGCCGCATTAGTAGTGAGCTCATCAACTTCGATATCTGTTAAATTAAAGTACTTTTTTAAGGTTACAGTCAGGGTTTGTTGTTCATCATGTTCAAGCTTGGCATCAGCGCGCATAACTTCAATTAACAATGCAGCAACGGCTGTTTTTAAATCGTGCTTTTGCATACTTGGCTGCTGGTCATCGAATACAGCAAAAAGTTGTTTTATCTGTTTGAACATCACACTTTCCCTTTTGGGTGTTAGACTAAACGAAAATTAATCGGCCTTATAACTCATATTAATGGGTATAAAGTTCGCAAATTAAAGGATACATTTTTATGAAAGGATTAAACTCTCCACGCTTCACTATAGGCGCGATACTGGTCGCCCTTTCGAGCGCAAATACAGCCTTTGCTGAAAAAGCCGAAACAGAAAAACTCTACGACTTTGACAACAAAGTGCATTACTACCAAACAAAAATTGGCGAAGACAATTATAAAATAAAAATTAAGTCTGACGATTACAAACACTTTTCCAACCAAAGCGTATTTTTATTACGCCATGCTGAGCGCTTATGTCGTGGCAACACCTTTATGTTGAAAGTGCTTGAAGGCGTGCAAGAATATGAACGTTTTCCAACTAAGCCACGCGCCTATCAACCAGATTTAAGTGTTTTACTACAATGCGAAACTAAAGAAGATACAAGCAAGGGCAAGTAACCTTAGTCTTTATAACCCCAAGGTGCTGATGGTGGATTAATCGGCTGAGTTAAATCAAAATCCACCTTAAACTCACGTCCTTGGCGAATTAATCGATAAGTAAATACTTCCGGGTAAATATACATTTGCCATGTATTACCTACAGACTGTGCAATGCCTTGTTTTACAAATAACTCTTTAGAGTACTGGTCTGCTGGAAACGACTGCATTTGTGCAAACCCTGCATCAAGCGTATGGCCACCATACATAGTTGATGCGTCGTCGCTGCCATCTTTATGACGATGATCGTGCTTTAAACTCAAGCCACTTCCCGTTTTTGTTATGATCCATGTACGTGATGCATCATCACCCACGTGAAACGGTACTTGTAGCTCAGTGTCGGTACATTTACGAACATGCATAACCAGTTTTTTATTCTCAAATGAACTTGGCCCTTTTGCATTATCTACACTTACTTTACCCTCAAACGCTTTACCACAATGCGCGGCAATACTATTAAAAAAGGCATCCTGATTAGGAATAGACACCAAAGGTGCAGGGCGTGCAAAGGCTGTTGATGTGGCAAGTATTAGAGTTGCTGCCGTTAATAATTTCATAGCAAGTTCCAAAAAATATTTAATGAAGTAGATTAACGGTTTCTCATTGATAAAGGAAATTTAATAGATTAAAGGTGTATAACACAGCTAACGTTGAATGCCTTCATACGAGTTAAACCTGAACTTATGATTTAACAAATAGCTATAGTCGTGTCAAAACACCTCTCAATAGTGCTAAAGCGATTGCACCCAAAATTGACACATGGGGGGAAAAATCTTATGATTAAAATTCGAGCAAAAAGGATATCACTATTAATTTAATGGATAAAAACAATGATTAAATTTTTTTTTACTATAGTTATCATGTTGGCACTACTCCCTCATAAGCTAATGGCGAATGATGCGAGGGTATTTTATTTCAACTCAGCTAATGGCGATGAAATTAAAGCAATTGCAAAAAGGGATGCCTCAGGGATTATGCAATATACTTTCACTGTTCCTGAAAATACTAACCCTTATAACGCTTTTTACGATTTTGTATTTTCAACTATGAATCAGGAAAATTACGAATACTTTGAGCTTAGGCCATGTTTTGATTGTCACGAAAACTACTCATTTGAAGAAAATGCTAATACAGAAAATAGCAAATTACTTTCACGTAATGAGCCTGTTGTAGAACGTAGAACAATAAAAAGCAAGCGAGACTTGGCCAATACCCTTTTGGAAAGTATTGCAAATAATTTAGGCACTAGAAGTGTTAATGCTGTTTTTGATGCTGCCACACAGAATCAAACAAGTGAATCAAGTCAATTTCAAGTGATCACTGTCGGTAGCGACAGAAAGCCCGTTGGTCTATGTCTAATAACTCAATCATCATGTGACACCATGAACGACGTATCCGCAATGTCTCTAGGAGGCAGTCAATTTGGTTTTGAAATTAGTAAAGTTTCTGAAATGGATCGCTGGGAAAGAGTCAGAGAAATTGAAGCTGCAATCGAACGATATGCCAGAAGTAAGCGATACCAATGCAAAGTTGTTGTTACCAATAGCGGTAACGGTGATGTAAGACAAATAGTTTGTTTTCCATCATACTAGCGTAATGAAACGCGGCCTTAACCGCGTTTCGGTGACACCAATAAAATCTAAGCAACTTAATAAACGCTCTTTTACGTCTTTACGAATACCAACACTAATTGGCCAGACTTATCGCTTGTTAGTGTTTGGTTTTTAGGCAAGGCAGAGCCTATGTAGTGTGGTTATTCCCCATAAATAGGCGATAACGCAGCATAAATACCAATTGATTTAGGGGAGTTTAGTTGCATCTCTATTCTTTATTGTTTTTATTAACAATCCGAAAGTAACAGAAGTATTATTTCTCCACAAATAAAACGAAATTAACGGCTGCTATCAATAAGCTTTTCAAACAAAGCGGCTTTTACAACCACTAAGACTAAAGGATAACAACCTGCCATTAACACTATTTCCCGCTATAAACAGTGATAAAACTCCTTGAAATAAAAACCAAGACATTGATTTGTAATAACTTTAAATCATTTTGTGTAGTTTTATAATTTTTAACGTAAAGCTGATTGTCAGATTAACTGTATTAAAAACAACCATGCACGACCTTTTGCCTATACATAGCAGCCCAAAAGCTGATCTACCCTGCATGTTCAATATTCATTTGCTTTAACAAAAGCCGTATTTATTTGATTAAGCAACAATGTTGCAGGAGAACGCATGCAAACTACACCACCCGGTGATGCACCATCAAACACGCACAAGAATGCTCAAAGCTACGAGCAGCTTCACAAACCGAGTTCAGAGTTTAATACTCGCGACGAGTATCTCGAACATGAATTACAGATTATGCAGCCTAAACGCTGGCGTCCTAATTTACCGTTTAGAGATTACCGATTTGAATTTGAAGACACCATTCCAGCAATGGCGGGCACTATTGGTAAAGTCGTTATGGTGGGGGCTATTGCGGCAACATTTGCAGCACCTCTTGGTTTAAGCGATGCCTTTGTTTTAGAAAACGTGCGCTACGAATTACTCATTGTTTCTATTTTTATCATCTTATTCTCAGGCTTTATTTTACCAACAGCTAACTTGGCTGGTACTCATGGCCCTCTTATACCGTTAATTCCTATTGTAGTTGCAGCTGGCGGCCACCCTATGGCGTTTGGCTTACTCATTGGTGCCTTTGGTTTTATTTTGGCCATAACCAAAGGAGGAAGTATGCTCGCACGCCTAACCAGTAAAGGTGTATGTGGCGGGCTACTCATTTATTTAGGCTTTATTGGTACTATTTCGCAGGTTAAAAAGCTGTTTGCCTGGGCTGAGGCCATTGATATGGCGCATATTGCGTTTATTGTTATTTTAGCCACCATTTTATTGTATGCGCTATTAGAGCACTTTAAAAAGCGTTGGTTAGCCGTGCCGTTAAGCTGCCTTATTGGTGGTGTGGTTGCCTTTGCTTTAGGCGCACCGTTTGAGTTTCATACTGCACCGGGTTTACCAAATATGAACCCAGCTTATTGGTGGGGTGAAAACACGGGCTGGATGCTTGGCCTGCCAACACTTGAAAGCTTTGTGGTTGTACTCCCATTTGCAGTGCTCGCCGTTGCTATGTGGTCACCAGATTTTTTAGGTCATCAAGTATTTCAAAAAATAAGCTATCCGCAACGTACTGAAAAAGTACAAATGAATATCGACGACACCATGCTGAGCGCATCGGTTAGACAAACATTTGGCTCACTTGCCGGTGGTGCTAACTTTACCTCATCGTGGGGAACCTACATTGTACCTGCTGCTATTGCTAAACGCCCTATTCCGGCTGGCGCTATTTTAACTGCATTATTTTGTATTATTGCTGGTTTATGGGGTTACCCTATGGATTTAGCCATTTGGCAACCTGTGCTTTGTGTTGCGCTTATTGTAGGAGTGTTTATTCCGCTACTTGAAGCTGGCATGGAAATGACGCGCGAAGGCAAAACAACGCAATCAGCCGCTATTGTGGTGTTTGCTTCGACCTTGGTTAATCCTGCTTTTGGTTGGTCACTTACTATGTTACTTGATAACTTAGGGCTGATTGGCTGTAAAGAGCGCAACGCTGAGCTAACTAAAATGAGCCGCTGGGTGATTCCACTTATTATGTTTGTGTTACTTACCACTGTAATGGCAATTGTAGGCATGTTACCCGGTATACCTGCGTTAATGGCTGACTTTAGGCATTAAGCCTTAGCTACCACATCTAATATTTACCCACAAAAAAGCACGGTAATTACCGTGCTTTTCAATACGTGATTTTACTATATACAGATTAAACAATTACTGCCAAGGGCGCTCAGCTGCTAGCTGTTTTTCAAACGCATCTATTTGTGGGTTGAGCGTTTCGGTTACACCAATAAAATCTAAGCCACTTAATAGGCGCTCTTTTACGTCTTTACGAATATCAAAACTAATTGGCGCAAACTTACTGCTTGTTAGTGTTTGATTTTCAAGGTCGATTTCAATGTTTATATCGTCGTGCTGCTCGCTAAGTACAAACAATTGCTCAAGCGTATCGGCAGGTAATGCAATGGCTAACATTTGGTTGTTACCACAGTTATTAAAGAAAATATCTGCAAAGCTTTCAGCTAAAATAACTTCAAAGCCATATTGCTTAAGTGCCCATGGCGCGTGCTCGCGAGATGAGCCACAACCAAAGTTGTCGCGCGTTAATAATATTTGCGCGCCTTGGTAGCATGGGCGATTTAAAATAAAGTCAGGGTTTGGCTCACCGTTATCTAGGTAACGCCAATCATAAAACAATGCCGCATCAAAGCCTTCACGGCTAGTTGATGTTAAAAACTGCTTAGGAATAATTTGGTCAGTATCAACATTGTTTTTATCAAGTGGGGCCATTAAGCCACTAAAAAACACGCTCATTAGGCTTCTCCTCTAATATCAACAAAGTGACCATGTATTGCAGCGGCTGCCGCCATTGCAGGACTAACTAAATGGGTACGCCCGCCACGACCTTGGCGACCTTCAAAGTTACGATTAGAAGTAGATGCACAACGCTTGCCTGCTTCTAGGCGGTCATCGTTCATCGCTAAACACATAGAACAACCTGGTTCGCGCCATTCAAAGCCTGCAGCTTTAAAAATATCGGCTAAGCCTTCGTCTTCAGCTTGTTTTTTAACTAAGCCAGAGCCCGGTACAATTAACGCCTCTATGCCGGCAACAACATGTTTGCCTTCAACAATTTTTGCAGCAGCGCGCAAGTCTTCAATGCGGCTATTAGTACATGAGCCAATAAATACCGTGTCTACTTTTGCGCTTGATAATTTATCGCCCGCTTTTAAATCCATGTATTTAAGCGCGCTGCGAATAGCATCGGCTTTAATTAAATCTGGTTCTTTATCTGGATCGGGTATGCACTCATCAACACCAATTACTTGCTCTGGGCTTGTGCCCCACGTAATTTGTGGCTGAATGTCGTCAGCATTTAGCTCAACAACTAAATCAAAGTGTGCGCCTTCGTCTGTTTTTAAGGTTTCCCAATATTCAACGGCTGCATCAAAATCTGTGCCTTTAGGTGCAAATGGACGACCTTTTAAGTAATCATAAGTAATTTGGTCAGATGCAATTAAACCCGCTTTTGCACCCATTTCTATGCTCATATTACATAGCGTCATACGGGCTTCCATTGAAAGCGCTTCAATGCCTGCACCACAAAATTCAGCTACATAACCTGTGCCACCAGCGGTACCTAACTTGCCAATAACCGCCATAATTAAATCTTTAGCCGTAACCGTTGGACGCAATACACCGTTAATTTGAATTTTTAACGATTTCGCCTTTTTTTGCTGTAGCGTTTGCGTTGCTAATACGTGCTCAACCTCAGACGTACCAATACCATGCGCTAATGCACCAAACGCACCATGTGTAGAGGTATGGCTATCGCCACATACAATGGTTGTGCCTGGCAAGGTAATACCTTGCTCTGGGCCCATTACGTGCACAATGCCTTGGTTAATCGAGTTTAAATCGTAAAGTACAATACCAAACTCTTTACAGTTTTTATCAAGCGCCATTAATTGGTTTTTAGATACTTCGCTTGCGGCATCAAGTGATCGGCTCTTAGTCGATACGTTGTGATCCATCGTTGCAAAAGTTTTTTCTGGGCAACGTACAGTACGGTTTTTTTCACGTAGACCTGCAAAAGCCTGCGGAGAAGTAACTTCATGCACTAAATGGCGGTCAATATAAAGTAAGTCGGTTTGCTCATTTATGCTGGCAACGGTATGTGCTTGCCAAATTTTTTCGTATAACGTTTGGGCCACTTGCTAATTCCCTAATCTGTTTGAGTTGCAGCATAACGGTGCTGCAACTTTACTATGTTATTAAATGCGTGAAACGATGGCTGCTGCCACATCGCTTGTGCTGTAACCTTCATTTGGATATATATCTGGTGTGCCAACGCCTGCTTCTACGGCTTCTGCTACTGCTTTTTCAATGGTGCGTGCAGCTTCGTCTTGCCCTAGCGAGTAACGTAGCATTAATGCGGCACTTAAAATTTGTGCTATTGGGTTTGCAACGCCTTTACCTGCAATATCTGGTGCTGAACCGCCTGCTGGCTCGTACAATCCAAAACCCGATTGATTCAAGCTTGCCGATGGTAATAAGCCCATTGAGCCTGTGATCATGGCGCACTCATCTGACAAAATATCGCCAAATAAGTTATCGCAAAGTAATACATCAAATTGGCTAGGCTGCTTAACTAACTGCATAGCGGCGTTATCTACGTAAATGTAATCTAGGCTTACTTCTGGGTAGTCTTTGCTTACTTCGGTGACTACTTCGCGCCATAATACGCTTGATGCTAATACATTGGCTTTATCAACAGAGGTAACATGGTTACTACGTAGTTTTGCAGCTTCAAAAGCAAAGCGTGCAATACGTTCGATTTCTTTTCGTGAGTATGTTTGCGTATCAAATGCAAACTCTTCTTCGCCTTCGCCGCTACGGCCTTTTTCGCCAAAATAAATGCCGCCGGTTAGCTCGCGCACACATAAAATATCAAACCCTTTTTCGCTAATATCAGCGCGAAGTGGTGACGCTGCACTTAATGCAGGTAATAACTGTGCAGGGCGCAGGTTACAAAACAAACCAAAGTGCTTACGAAGCGGCAATAACGATGCGCGCTCAGGCTGCTCATTTGGTGGTAAGTTTTCCCATTTAGGACCGCCTACCGAACCAAATAAAATAGCATCGGCGTTTTCACAAGCACTTAGTGTTTTTGGTGGTAATGCTTCACCAAATTCATCAATGGCTGCACCGCCAATTGCATGATGCTGACGGTTTAGGGTAAAACCAAACTTATCGCTCACAGCATCAAGTACTTGCTCTGCTGCTGCCATTACTTCTGGACCAATACCGTCGCCAGCTAATACGGCAACGCTGTAGTTTGTTTTACTCATCCTGCTTTCCTTTGTTGTTTTAAATCAGACACTTTCTGTGCACGATAAATTAAGTTATAAACACGGATCATGGCGCGCACCGACGCTTCAACCACATCCGCTGCAATGCCCGCACCGTGATAAGGTCGGCCATTATATTTAGCTATTATATTTACTTGCCCTAATGAGCTTGCACCTTGACCTGTCGCTTCTAAGTTATATTCAATCATTTCAACGCTCATACCGGTTAAGCGCTCAATAGCTGCAAACGACGCTTCTACTGGGCCATTGCCCGTCGCGGCTTCTTGTTTAGCTTCGCCATCAATGCGCATGCCAATGGTAGAGCTTGCTACCGATTGTGAGTTAGAGGCTGAGTTAACAAATTCTAATTGGTATTTTTCGTCTTTGTCGTTAATTTGATTAAAATAAATCATTGCCTCAAGGTCGTAATCGTATACGGTGCCTTTTTGGTCAGCTAATTCGATAAAGCTTTTGTATAAGCCATCCATATCGTAATCAGATTTTTGATAGCCTAACTCTTCTAAGCGATGCTCAATAACATGACGGCCCGAACGCGAAGTCATATTTAATTGGTTGCTTGGCACACCCACGCTTTCTGGCGACATAATCTCATAAGTATTTTGCGCTTTTAATACACCATCTTGGTGAATGCCAGAACTATGTGCAAAAGCGTTTTCGCCAACAATCGCTTTATTTGGTTGTACTGGCATATTACAAATTTTAGCCACTTGACGAGAAGCGCGGTAAATTTCTTCACTTTTTATGTCGGTGTATACTTTTAAGTGGTCGTGGCGCATTTTCATGATCATCGCCACTTCTTCAAGTGAGCAGTTACCAGCACGCTCACCAATGCCATTAATAGTACACTCAATTTGGCGTGCGCCGGCTTGCACTGCTGCCACCGAGTTTGCTACGGCTAAACCTAAATCGTTGTGGCAATGCACACTTAAACGCGCTTTATCAATATTTGGCACGTTATTCATTAAATGGCGGATCATCGCGGCGTATTCGTCTGGTGTTACAAAACCAACGGTGTCTGGCAAGTTAATAGTTGAAGCGCCGGCGTTAATTGCCTGCTCAACAATTTTACATAAATCCCAATGCGGCGTACGACCGGCATCTTCACACGAAAATTCAACATCGTCTGTGTAGTTACGTGCTAATTTAATTGATTTAACAGCCATTGCCGTTGCATCGTCTAGGCTCATACGTAATTTATGTTCAAGGTGCAAAGGGCTTGTAGCAATAAAAGTATGAATACGGCTTTGCTGAGCTGTGCGAAGTGCTTCGCCACAGGCTTCAATGTCTTTGGCAACAGAGCGTGCTAAACCACAAATAATCGGACCTTTTACCTCGGTTGCAATACGTTGCACCGAGCGAAAATCAGCAGGGCTCGAAACCGGAAAACCCACTTCCATCACATCCACATTCAAGCGGCTAATTGTATGCGCTAATTGAATTTTATCATCTTCAGTAAGGCTTGCTTTAAGTGCCTGTTCGCCATCACGTAAGGTGGTATCAAAAATCCATACTTTATCTTGCTCTTGCATAACTGCCCCTCATTCCTATGTTACCCAAATTTCAATTAATCCCAGCCGCGAGATAAAAAAAACCCCGCAATTGCGGGGTTTTTAGTGTTCAACTCGATGCAAACACACTAATCCCCGCTCACTGACCATAGCAGTAAGAGGTTAAGTTTTAGTGTAATTAAACGAATAATATGCATCTTGTTTTCTTGTGTGTGTGTTCAGTGAAGCCTATTTTTAACATTACAAAGCGACGGAAGCAAGCATAAAAATTCCACAAAACAGATTTAAAAACGATTCAATTGGGTTTTTTAATTCAACCAAGGTACCCATTAAGAATTAAAATAACAAATACATGACTAGTGACGCTTAAATTAATAAGCACTGCAATATACAGTGCTTATATTAACTTTTTACAATTTTTTTAAGCTATGCTTCTTTACTCGTTTCTCTTACGTAATGCCCGGCTCCACGAGTAATGTAACGCAGCTGCCAAATAACGCGCTCAATCAATTCGTCGCGTTGCAATCCTTCTATATCGAGCGCCTCTGCCCCCGCATTAAATACGAGCGTTACCATAGATTCAGCCTGAATATAGGCATGCATAGCGTTGCACTTAGTTTCACTTTCTAAATAATGAGCCAGCTCTAAAATAAAATGTTTTACCTCGCGCGCTACTGCGGCTCTAAATGCTTTAGAAGTCCCAGAGCGTTCTCGCAGCAACAACCTAAATTGGTTACTTGAGTTATCAATAAACTCCATAAAAGTAACCACTGAGGTATTTATAACACTGCCGCCATCGTTTGCTATTCGTCTGCGAGCTTGACGCATTAGTTGGCGAAGAGTTAAGCCGGCTTCGTCTACCATGGTTAAACCTAGCTCATCCATGTCTTTAAAATGACGATAAAAAGACGTTGGGGCAATACCGGCTTCTCGTGCTACTTCGCGTAAACTTAAATTCGAAAAACTATGATCAGCACTCAGCTGATTAAATGCCGCTTGAATTAACGCCTGTCGTGTTTTTTGTTTCTGTTGCGCTCTAACACCCGACATCAACAGCTCCCTGAATTATTTTATATGAATATTTAGTGATATTAGCTCAATTGTACAGTCTAATACTTGACGACAAGAGTTTGAAATACTATTTTAGCTTACAGTTGTACGCTGAGATTGAGAATTATGAATAAACCACCGATTATTTGGACAAACGTCCTATTTTTTAGCCTAACCTTTTTGGCGGCTGCCACACTTGTACCTTGGTACGCCATTAGCTACGGATTTACCAGCGCGCATTGGATTGCTTTTGTAGGCTGCATGTTTTATGCGGGCTTATCAATTACTGCCGGCTACCATCGATTATGGGCACATAAAACCTATAACGCACACCCTACAGTTGAATTTATTTTTGCGCTTGGCGGTGCTTTTGCACTACAAAACAGTGCTTTGCATTGGAGTAGCGATCACCGTATACATCACGGTCAAGTTGACGACCCAATAAAAGACCCTTACGCGGCTACCAATGGTTTTTGGTATAGCCATATCGGATGGATGTTACGTGACTACCAAGGCGATAGCTACGGTGATTATAGTAATTGTCGTGATTTACAGCGCAATAAAATAGTTATGTGGCAACACAAACATTACTTAAAGCTTGTGATTGCTATGAACGTAGGCTTGCCTGTTATACTTGGTTTATTGGTTGGTGATGTGTGGGGGATGTTAATTCTTGCAGGTTTACTACGCTTAGTACTGAGTCAACACTTTACCTTTTTTATAAACTCAGTTGCACATATTTGGGGCTCTCGCCCATACACCGAAAAAAATACGGCACGTGATAACGGCTTTTTAGCGTTATTTACATACGGTGAGGGGTACCATAACTTCCACCATATTTTTGCAAGCGACTACCGTAACGGTATTAAATGGTTTCATTACGATCCAACAAAATGGATGATTCGCTCTTTAGCAGCTGTTGGTTTAGCCAATAAGTTAAAGCGTACTCCTGTTGAACGTATAGAAAAAGCGAAGGCCGAAACGCTCATGAGCAAAACGCAAACGCGTCTTGCAAAATTGCCTTTAGCACAAGATAAGATTACATTATTACAACAAGAGTACGATTTACTGCTGAAAAAACTGCAAAATTATTGTTCACTACAAAAACAAGTGTTAGAAGTTAAAAAAAATAACATGGCAAAGCAGTGTGAACGCTCAGCATTAATGGCACAATACCATGAGTTGGAAGCCGCCTGGGAAAATCAAAAACAGGCTTGGCTAGCACTTAATGCGAGGTTATTAAAAGCCTCTTTTAATTAATTTAGGAGTGGCTGTGGCCAAACAACCAGAACAAAAAAAAGTACCCGTGACATACCAATATGATGCAATAATTATTGGCACGGGTCCTGGCGGTGAAGGTACCGCCATGAACCTTTCAAAAAACGATAAAAAAGTAGCGGTTATTGAACGCCAAGAATCAGTTGGTGGCGGTTGTGTACATTGGGGAACAATTCCTTCAAAAGCGCTTCGCCACTCTGTTAGCCGCTATATTGAATACAAAGCAAATCCGTTATTCAATGTTGGTGAGCGCCCTAGCCGCTTAACATTTCCTGATATTTTACGTCACGCAAGTTCTGTTATTTCTAAGCAATCTAATTTACGTAGTAGCTTTTACGATCGTAACCGCATTCATATGTTTCAAGGTGATGCGAGCTTTGTAGATAAGCACACAATTGAAGTAAAAAGAAATGATGGTTCAACTGAGCGACTGACTGCTAAAACAATTGTTATAGCAACCGGTTCACGCCCTTATCGCCCACCTGAAGTCGATTTTACGCATTCTCGTATTTATGAGAGCGACACTATTTTAGGTCTTAAACACGACCCTCATCGCGTACTTATATACGGCGCTGGTGTAATTGGTTGTGAGTACGCTTCTATATTTAAAGGTTTAGGCGCTAAAGTTGATTTAGTTAATACACGTGACCGCTTGCTTGCTTTTATGGATGCTGAAATATCTGACGCGCTTAGCTATCACTTTTGGAACAGCGGTATTGTTATTCGTCATAACGAAGAGTTTGACCGGATAGAGACCCGTGACGACTGCGTTATAATGCATTTAAAATCAGGTAAACGCGTAAAAGCTGACTGTATTTTATTTGCTAATGGTCGTACTGGTAACACTGATACACTAAATCTTGAAGCCATTGGCTTAAAAGCCGATAGCCGTGGCCAATTAAAAGTTAACGAAACATACCAAACAGAAATTGATAACGTTTACGCTGTAGGTGATGTAATTGGCTATCCTAGCCTTGCAAGTGCTGCGTTTGACCAAGGTCGTATAGCTGCTGATGCAATTGCATGTGGTAACTGCGATGACAGACTGATTGTTGATATTCCGGCTGGTATTTATACCATTCCAGAAATGAGCTCAGTAGGTAAAACCGAGCAAGAGCTTACAGCCGCTAAAGTACCATATGAAGTTGGCCGTGCTCAGTTTAAGCATTTGGCTCGCGCGCAAATTGCTGGTACTGAAGTAGGTAGTTTAAAAATATTATTCCACACCGAAACCAAAGAAGTACTTGGCGTACATTGTTTTGGCGAACGTGCTTCTGAAATTGTTCACATTGGCCAAGCCATTATGGAACAAAAAAATGGTGGCAATAATATCGACTACTTTGTAAATACCACATTTAACTACCCAACCATGGCTGAAGCCTACCGTGTTGCGGCATTAAATGGTTTAAATCGCTTATTTAAATAAGTAGTTTTAAAAGCCTTTATAAATAGGTAACAAAAAACCCGCAACTTAGCGGGTTTTTACTTTTAAACAGTTTTAAAGCTTGTTTAAGTGACTATTACTTATGGTACTTAGCACTTAGCTCATGTACTGCATTAATGAATACGCCAGCATTTTCAGGGTCTACATCTGGTGTAATACCGTGGCCTAAGTTAAACACGTGGCCATTGCCTGTACCAAAGTCTTCTAAAATAGTGCCTACTTCTTGGCGAATACGCTCTGGTGTACCGTGTAACATAGATGGGTCCATATTACCTTGTAGAGCTACTTTATCACCCACGCGGCGCTTAGCGTCGCTGATATTAATAGTCCAATCAAGACCGATTGCATCACAGCCTGTTGCTGCAATAGCTTCAATCCATTGACCACCATTTTTAGTGAACAAAGTAACCGGTACTTTACGACCGTCGTACTCACGAATTAAGCCATCTACAATTTTATGCATGTATTGTAGTGAAAATTCGTTGTAATCGCGCGGGCTTAATACACCGCCCCATGAGTCAAATACCATTAGCGATTGCGCGCCAGCTTTAATTTGAGCATTTAAGTAATCAATAACTGAATCAGCTAACTTATCGAGTAATAAATGAAGTGTTTGCGGTTCTGCAAACGCCATTTTTTTAATTTTACCAAATACTTTGCTGCTACCGCCTTCAACCATATAAGTTGCTAGCGTCCAAGGTGAACCAGAAAAACCGATAAGCGGTACTTCACCTTTAAGTTCACGACGAATAGTGCTTACCGCGTTCATTACGTAGCCAAGCTCGTCAGTTGGATCAAGTTTTGGAATTTTTTTAACATCAGCAAGTGATGAAATAGGACGTTCAAACTTAGGGCCTTCGCCAGTTTCAAAGTAAAGACCTAAACCCATCGCATCTGGAATCGTTAAAATATCACTAAATAATATAGCGGCATCTAACGGGTAGCGACGTAGTGGCTGCAGTGTAACTTCACATGCAAGCTCAGCATTACGGCACAGGCTCATAAAATCGCCCGCTTGTGCACGTGTAGCGCGATACTCTGGTAAATAGCGTCCTGCTTGGCGCATCATCCATACCGGAGTTACATCAACAGGTTGTTTTGCAAGTGCACGTAAATAACGGTCGTTTTTTAATTCGCTCATGGCGTAAATGATCCTAAGACTTGTATAAATTGTGCAAGATTGTACCACCATATTCTCCGACCCTCTATTGCTTAGGGACGAAAACAGCCTTACCTAGAGGCAGATCAATATAATCTACGGTTTCAACCTATTTTGACTATAAAACAAGCAAACAAACCATAACATTTAAAACTTTTTATTAATATGTTTGCAACATCGAAAAAAGCTTGTTATTGTTTGTCCCGCGTTAACAAAAACAATAATAAAAATCTTAAAATAATAAAAATAAAAGTTTTAAAATAACAACAATAAAAATTATCTCATAAAAATAAGAAAGCTTGTTATAACAAGCCAATGAAAGAAATTAGACCACCTTAACCGGTGGTTTTTTCTTGCCTGCAATAAATCTCACCATTTACCATTCAATAAATTACATCGCTTTTAGAACATCTGTTTTACTTGTTGATATACACGCAAATTAAATATATCTTGATGTATATAAACTTATTATACTTAATTTAAAGACCAACCCAGCTAGGAGAACAGTTATGCTGACGCGTGTAGAAAAAGCTCAACAGAAATGGGGTGGTAGCCACACAGTAATCGATAAATGGTTAAATGAACGCCAAGAGCTTATTGTGCTCTTTTGTAAAATGGCTGGTTTTTCTCCATATGATAAAAAAGATCATGCTTTACCAGAGCCTGCTCAAATTGAATCTTTTTGCCAAATTCTGATGGATTACTTGTCTGCTGGTCATTTTGAAATTTATGATGACATTGCTAAAGCTTGTGAAAATAAAGGCCCAAAAAGCCAAGAACTTGCCAATGCAATTTACCCGCGCATTTCTAGTACAACTGATATTGCACTGGATTTTAACGATAAATACGCAGAAGTAGATAAAGAAGACTTATTAAAAGATTTTGATAACGATTTATCTGTTATCGGTGAAGCGCTAGAAGCACGATTTGCGTTAGAGGATGAGCTTATTGATAACTTGTTTTCTAATCACACAAATTAATACGTTACTTACACGTATTAAAAAAGGGACCTAAGGTCCCTTTTTGCATTCATAAGCTAAATAACTTTTAGTTTATATGGTGATTATTTTGCAGGAGCTGCGTCTTCATCGTTTTGAATTTCAAGTAATTCAACATCAAAAACAAGTGTTGAGTTAGCAGGAATTTTACCTAAATCGCGGTCGCCGTAAGCAAGTTCTGAAGGAATAGTAAACTTGTACTTAGAACCCACTGACATAAGCTGTAAACCTTCAGTCCAACCCGCAATTACGCGGTTAAGAGGGAAAGTTGTAGGTTCGTTGCGTGCATATGAGCTATCAAACTCAGTACCGTCTAATAAAGTCCCTTTGTAGTGTACTTTAACTACATCAGTTGCTACTGGCTTTTCGCCATCACCTTCACTAAGCACTTCGTACTGCAGGCCAGACTCCGTTACTGTAACGCCTTCTTTTTTAGCGTTATCAGCTAAGTATTTAACACCCGCTTCTTTGCTTTTTTCAGACTCAACTTTTGCTGTTTCTTCTTGCTTAGTACGTACTGATGTATCTAATGCAGTTAACACTTCACGAATTTTTTCTTCGTCAATTTTTGCATTACCAGCAAGTGCATCTTCAAAACCACGAATTAAAAGTGCTTGGTCTAGTTCAATACCAATTTCAGTTTTGTCTGCTAGATCTTTATTTAAAAAGTTACCTACAGATGCACCAATACCGTATGCTTGTTGCTGTTCAACAGTGTCTAGCTTAACTTCTGCTTGCTCTTTTTTTGCTTCTTGATTACAAGCTGTAAGCGCTAAAACTGACGCTGCAATCAATGACAATTTAATCGTCTTTTTCATTTTAAATCTCCGACACACTTTGCAGTTGTCATTTATTGTATTATTACTAGTTAAAGATTAACGGCCTACATGATAGGCTGCTTGTTTAATGACTAAATTTCACATTGTTAGCTAAACTAAAAACATATCCAGTGATTAGACAAACAAACTAGGCATTCAACGCGTCCTAGTCTAACCTCTCAGTCACTAAGAGTTAAGAGGAAATACCTGTAACATGTCGATATTTCGTACTTTTTTAATCGTATTTAGCTGTTTTTTAGCCATCGCCTGTACCGATAAAAAACAACAGGCTGTAGCAAGCTACGAACATGCTGCGCAAGGTGCATTTTCATCAACGCTATCGAACGATGGTAAATACAGCTTGATCTCCTCCATTAACCATGGGGTCGCCCTGTGGGATAATCAACAGCAAGTGCTAAAATACCAGTGGTTTCAGCAACAATCACAAGATAGCCTAGTGTATGCAGTAGCCATTGCTTTTGATAACAGCGTGGCCGTTACCGCCGAAAAAACCACGTTTGCGGTGTGGGATATAACCACAGGCAAAAATAAAGGTTATTACAAAATACAAAAAGCCAGTATTCGCGATATTGCCATTAGCAATCAAGGCCGTAGTGTTTTATACGGCCGTAGCGACGGCGTAGTTGTATTCATAAACCTTGAAACCGGCAGACGTATCGAATTTTTAGGTCATCAAGATAAAGTTAACACCGTTGATTTATCGCCCAACGGACGCTTTGCTTTAAGTGGCTCTAACGATTATGTTGCTTACTTTTGGGATACACGTACAGGGCAAGTAATTCATCGTTTTAATCACCCAACGCGTGTTACCCACGTAACGCTCGATCCACAAGGTCGCTATGCGTTTACGGCCGATAGTATGGCACAAGCAAATGTATGGAAGCTGACTACAGGTGATCTTGTGAGTAAACTGAAGTATATTGCGCGTCAGAAAACTTTTACTGCTGTGCGTTTTAACGAACAAGGCACTTTGCTTGCAACCGGCTCGCCAAATAAGCGCGTAGATTTGTGGCAAATACCAAGCGGTGAAAAAATTCAAACTTGGCAGGTTGCCCCGCGCGAAGGCAGTAAGCCTAAATCGGCGGTGGTGCTAGATGTGACATTTACAGATAACGGTAAGTCGTTGTTAACCGAAAGCTCCAGCGGGATCGCAGAGCGATTTATTATACGAGAGAATAATGAACACAATTGAACATCGCTTAATGGAACTTGAAGCCAAAGTGGCTTTTCAAGACGAAACGATTGAAGTCTTAAATGATGAAATAAAAGTGCACCAACAGCTGTTAGCAAAAATGAAACGCCAAACCGAGCTGCTAGCAGAAAAAATTAAAGAGTCGCAGTCATCATCGTCTATGATGTCAGAAGCACCTGAGCCGCCTCCACCGCATTACTAAAGCCGGTAAAAATTAGGCAATAAAAAACCGGGTTAGTCGCCCGGTTTAAACACACCAATTACTTGTTCAAATTGGCGAGTAGACGCCTGAACAGCGTTATCGGGTTGCGCCATTTTATGACCACACTCAACACACTCTACTTTTTCAACATCATGTTCTCTGTATAGCATCATAGTATCCATGGCTTTGCAGTCAGGGCACGATGCACCAGCAATAAATCGCTTCTTTTGTCTCACAACATTTTTCCTGTGGTTTGAACTGCCGCTATTTTATCGTATAACTTCACTTGTTGATACGCTTGATAAGCGCATTAAGTTCTATGTTATGATAGCGCCAACTTAACAAGGGCACAGCAAAGTAACGCATTCATGATCCAAATCTCAGAAATAGAACTACTTCGTGGCGGTAAAGCCTTATTAAAAAACGCATCAGCTACGTTATTTCCAGAACACAAAGTAGGCCTTGTTGGCGCTAATGGCTGTGGAAAATCAACGTTATTTGGTTTACTAAAATCAGAACTGCAACTAGATGCCGGTAATTGCAATATTCCAAAAGATTGGTCTATTGCCTCAGTAAAGCAAGAAACTCCAGCCCTTGAAATAAGCGCAATTGATTATGTACTCCAAGGCCATCCAGAATACTATGCAATGCGTATAGCACTGCGTGAGGCCGAGCAAAACAACGATGGCGATACACAAGCCAAAGTACATATTCAGCTTGAAAACATTAAAGGCTATAGCATTGAATCAACCGCAGGTGAGCTATTACACGGCTTAGGCTTTGCTAATAACCTAATAGAAAACCCTGTAAGCTCGTTTTCGGGTGGTTGGCGTATGCGTTTAAACCTTGCCCAAGCATTAATACGCGACGCCGATTTACTATTACTCGATGAGCCAACAAACCACCTTGATTTAGATGCCGTTTATTGGCTTGAACGCTTTTTACGCGCTTACACCGGCACCCTTGTACTTATATCGCATGACCGTGAGTTTTTAGATGCGGTGGTTGATCAAATTTGGCACGTAGATAAGCAACTTATCAACGTTTACAAAGGTAACTACTCGCAGTTTGAACGCCAAAAAGCAGAGCGTTTACTACAACAACAAGCAATGTTTGATAAGCAACAAGATCAAATTGCGCACCTTGAGCAGTTTATAACGCGCTTTAAAGCAAAAGCCAGTAAAGCTAAACAAGCACAAAGCCGTGTGAAAGCACTTGAACGCATGGAAAAACTAGCGCCGGCACATGCCGACTCGCCATTTAACTTTGAGTTTGCAGAGCCAAAAGCATTACCAAACCCACTAATGACAATAGATAAAGCCAAAGCGGGTTATGGTGACGTCACTATTTTAAATAATATAGAGCTAAACCTTGTACCAGGCAGCCGAATTGCTTTACTTGGCCGAAATGGCGCAGGTAAATCAACATTAATTAAACTGCTTTCTGGTGATTTAGAGCCGCAAGCTGGCGAAGTTATTCAGCATCACGGGTTAAATATTGGTTACTTTGCGCAGCATCAGCTTGAATCTCTTGATTTAAAAGCCAGTGCAATAATGCACTTACAACGCCTCGACCCAAAAGCCACTGAGCAATCACTACGTGACTTTTTAGGTGGTTTTGCCTTTATTGGCGATAAAGCCCTTGAGCCCGTAGCCCCATTTTCGGGCGGCGAAAAAGCACGTTTAGTACTTGCCATGTTGGTATACCAAAAGCCAAACTTATTACTACTCGATGAGCCTACAAACCACCTTGATTTAGAAATGCGCCATGCACTTGTTATGGCACTGCAAGGCTTTGAAGGCGCCATGGTTACCGTATCGCACGACCGCCATATGCTTAAAAATACCGCCGATGAGTTTTACCTAGTCGATGATGGCAAAGTAACCCAGTTTGGTTACGACTTAGATGCGTATTACCAATGGTTACTCAATGCCAATAAAGAAGCGGTTAAAGCGCAGCAAAGCGACGAGCCTAAAGCAAACCCAGGTGTTAATCGTAAGGAACAAAAGCGCTTAGAGGCTGAGTTTAGAAAGGCCACTCAGCCACTTAAAAAGCAAATTGAAAAGCTTGAAAAGCAACTCGATAAATTCACCGCAGAACTAGCTGAAGTTGAAGAAGCACTCGGCGATAACGAACTCTACAACGACGATAACAAAGCCAAGCTTAAAGAGTTATTAGCTAAGCAAGCAACGCTTACACCTAAACTTAACGACGTTGAAGAAGAGTTACTTATGGCACTTGAAGATATGGAAGAAAAAGAACAGGTATTCGCCGATGAACTTGCTCAATAGCGACCATTTTTGGCAGTTTGCGTGCACCTTGTACGCAAAGCCTGAGCAACAAACAACCTTGCTGGCACTACAAAACCAGCAAGGAAAAAACGTCAATTTATGCTTATTACTGCTTTATTTAGATTCATTAAATTTAAGTATTAATACCCAACAGCTAAATGAGTTAACGCAAGTAGTGAGTGAGTTTGATACTCACGTATTACAACCCCTGCGCGCCGCACGCAGCTATTTAAAAACTAATCAGAATACGATAAGTGATTACGCTACAATACGCGCAGAATTGCTAAGCGCCGAGCTAAAGCTTGAAAAACAACAGCAACATATGTTGATTGAAGCAGTAAATGAGCTTGAATTAGTCAAACTTTCAGAGCCAAACAACATTGAGCTATATGTGAAAATTTCTAGTTACTAAACTCTAGAAATGATCTCGCTCTATAACTTCCCAAAATAGATTTACATCTATAACCATACTCTAGTGCCCTATTAATAGAAAAGTAGTTCGCAGCATCAGTGATGAAAAAGTAGAGCCCAAAAATTGGATTCGCTTACTATTTATTAAGTTTAAACTTGATGCATTATATTAAACGCAACTCTCCAAGACTCAATATTGATATCCACAGCTTTTTTAATATCGATCTTTCCGGGTTCGTAACGCACACTTGGTGTTATTGAGGAGAGCAATTCCCAGTTAATTTATGAGTTTTTTTCACTTTATCCGTTTTACTAGTTATAAAAAATTTAAGCACCTTCTCTACAAATTGAACTGAATGCCAAGCTGATAAATCCGGGCTCTTAGGTCTTATCAGTAAATTTTCGCAACTCACAAATGAATCCTTTAATGCTGAATTTATAAAGTCATTTTTATGAATTGCTTTCATAAGCTGTGATGCTTTCAGGCAAGTAATGAATAGTGCTTGAAGTTCATTTTCATCCGATATTGTTAGGGTTAGCCTCAAAGAATCAGCTAGCTCATGAATCATATCTACAACATTTAGAACCTGGCGACTACCCATATTTTTTTTGGTAGAAACAATTAGTGCTTTCCCAATAATGAATGGAACTTTCACTTCAAATACATCACCATGAATAAGAAATGGGAATTTAGCCTGAGTAAAATCGATTTTTAATTTATCAGAGTATAAATTTTTATACCAAAGATTAATATGACTCGAGAGATTCATTGTTGTTATTGGGAAACTAACTTTCTCTAAAGGTACGCCAGCCAAAGGAGCGCTGACTTTCAAAAGTGTCATAGCATCAATTGCTGCTATCATTGGTCGTGACGAAATATCCACTCCATCCTGTGAAAGCTTATGATTTATTGAAACCATCATAGTTTCAAATTCTTCGTTTTCTATTAGCAAGTTAAATCCCTTTAAGTGATACAGTGTATTTTTATAAACCATTACTATCTAGTGATTTATTTTCAATTAAAATAAGATCGATAATATAGACAATTTGAAAATCAATCAAAAACATCACCTTCTTATTCTGTGCAGCGCCTCTTTGTTCCCAATGATGGCTCCCACTAATTCATTAATCCTGAATCTACTCGGTTTTATACACTAACATTACTTAAAACATGATCTAAATCAACTTAGCTTCATTCCTACACCTGCTTAGAAAAATAACTTGATCTCGATCACGTTGCGACCTGCAAACACCGCCTATGATTAACCCATCAACAACGAGGGGAACAACTCATGAACGTATTCTTTAGAGACTTTTTTACAGATCCAGTTTTATTTATGTCTTTTGGGTTTTTAACCATCGTTGTTTCTTTGTGTATCTTTTTTGCTTTTTTCTTTTTGAAAAAAATACATGACGCAGAAATTCCCGAACAAAATTAAGCACGACGCACAAAGCGCCCTATCAGTTACTGATTAGGCGCTTTTTATTCTTTTTGATACACTAGCGATTCTTTTTTGCAAAGTGTGTAGTACAAATATGATCCCACAGTTTAAACCCGCATGGTGGATGACAAACCGTCACGTTCAAACCATAATGCCGCGTTTTTTCCGCCCATTTCATAACACTAGCTACGAACTTGAGCAACTTGATACACCCGATGGCGATTTTATCGAACTTGCTTGGTCACTTCCGCATAACGAAACTGCACCTCTTGCTATAGTCCTTCATGGCCTTGAAGGTAATATAAATAGCTTTTACGCTAAAGGCATGATGAAGGCATTAAAAAAGCAAGGTTATGCAGTTGTGCTTATGCACTTTAGAAATTGCTCAACCGAAGTAAATCGCTTGCCTCGCGCATACCATAGTGGTGATACCGCCGACTTAGCTTTTTTTATTAATCATCTAAAGCAACAATATCCAAATAGACCTATGGTTGCCGTTGGCTTTTCTCTTGGCGGTAACGTACTTGCCAAATACTTAGGTGAACAAGCACTAGCATGTCCTTTAAGCGCGGCTGCGGTTGTTTCTGCACCTTATGATTTGTCGTCATCAAGCGATGTAATTCGTAAAAGCCTAGGTAAAATTTATCAAAAGTATTTGCTCGATCGCATGAAAAAGTCGATGCAACGTAAGTTGCCACAAATTAAGCAGCAAATATCTATCACTACCGATCAATTAATGAACATTGACGACCTATTAGAGTTTGATAACCAGCTAACGGCTCCTTTGCACGGCTTTGAAAACGCTCACGATTACTATCGTCAAGCCAGTGCGATGCCATATTTAAAGCATATTGCTGTGCCTACATTAATTATTCATGCAAAAGACGACCCCATGCTCTCAATTAAAGCCGTACCGAGTAGGCAAGACGTAAGTGAGCATGTTACGCTGCGCATCTCTGAAAAAGGAGGGCATGTTGGCTTTATTGCCGGTAAAAATCCGTTTAAGCCTATATTTTGGTTAGAAAAAACCGTACCCAATTACTTTGGGCAATATGTTTTAAATAAAGTGAATAATGAGCAACTATGATCATCCCTTTTGAGCAACTCGATAAAGATACGCTATACAATTTAATAGAAAGCTATGTTTTGCGCGAAGGCACCGACTATGGCGAAATAGAGGCTAGTATTGAATCTAAAGTAAACCAGGTTAAGCTTCAGCTTAAAAATGGCGAAGCCATGGTGTTTTTTTCAGAGCTTCATGAGTCTGTAACCATTATTTCGAAAGGCGAATTTAAAGCGCTGCAAAGTGAGGAGCATCAAGCAGAGTCGTTTGATTAGCACTTGTAACTTTTGAATTGAACGTACACAATGGCTTTTTACCCTAAGAGCCAAAACATGATAAAACTCAGCACTCTAGTGGTAGCCATATCACTAGCTTTAACTAGCCAAGCCCAAGCAGAACAAACAATAACAGCATCTGACAAGGCAATTAAACTCGCTAAAGATACCATTTTAATTGATACCCATATCGACGTACCTTATCGAATTCACAAAAGCTGGGTTGATGTAACCAAAGCAACTAGTGATGGCGATTTTGACTATCCTCGCGCTGTAAAAGGCGGTTTAAACGCACCGTTTATGTCAATTTATATTCCTGCGCATTTGGAATTTGAAGGTAAAGGAAAAAGCTACCAGCTAGCCAATCAAATGATTGATAGTATGGAAGCGATAGCCCAGCGCGCACCCGATAAGTTTGCTATTGCGAGCTCAAGCACTGATATTGAAGAGCAATTTAAACAAGGTAAGCTGTCTATAGCCATGGGTATGGAAAATGGCTCTCCTATTGAAGGGGATATGAAAAACCTTCAGCACTTTTACGACCGTGGTATTCGCTACATCACGCTAGCGCACTCGCAAAGCAACCATATTTCGGATTCGTCTTACGATATACGCCGTAAATGGAAAGGCTTAAGCCCATTTGGTAAAAAGCTTGTCACTGAAATGAATAATATAGGCATGCTAATTGACGTATCGCATATTTCTGATGATGCGTTTTATCAGGTTATGGAGCTCTCTAAAACGCCAGTAATTGCCTCTCATTCATCACTTCGTAAATACACGCCAGGCTTTGAGCGTAATATGAATGACGATATGTTACTAGCGCTGAAAGAAAATGGCGGCGTTATTCAAATCAACTTTGGCTCAAGCTTTGTTACCGCTAAAGCAGGTAGTTGGGGCAAGCAATTAAAAAACACAAAAGAGTCAGCTAAAAAAGAAGGCACTAAGTTAAGTAAAGATTTTGATGCTGCGTACCGCGCTAAAAACCCATACCCATTTGCAAGTCTTGAGCAAGTGCTTGACCATATTGATCACGTAGTTGAGCTAATTGGTATTGATTATGTAGGTATTGGCTCTGATTATGATGGAGTTGGCGATTCATTACCTATCGGTTTAAAAGATGTATCTAGCTACCCTAATCTTGTTCAAGGTTTAATGGACAGAGATTACAGCGACAAAGATATTAAAAAGATTTTAAGTGGTAATTTATTAAGAGTTTTAAAACAAGCGCAAGAGTATGCGAAAAAGCACTAAAGCTTTTATCATATATTAGTAATTGGCTAAAAGACCAAAAGCTAACTCAATACATAAGCGCGGCCCTGCCGTGCTTTTTTATATTTAACCGCATGGTTATCTTCAGCATTATTTTCCCTCAGGTTTCGTAAAACTCAACCCAAGCTATGGCAATAATGCTATACCTAGGAGAAAATCACTTTTCTTCAGACATTAAAAAAGGCCACCTAAGTGACCTTTTTATAATAATTAACTTAAAAGTTAATTATTACGCTTTGAACGTTGCTACAAAGCACCTACGCCTAAGGTAAGAGCGCCACCTTCATATGACACTTTTCTTCAGGCATTAAAAAAGGCCACCTGAGTGACCTTTTTCTAACAATTAACTTAAAAGTTAATTATTACGCTTTGACCGTTGCTACAAAGCACCTACGCCTAAGGTAAGAGCACCACCTTCATATAACACTTTTCTTCAGACATTAAAAAAGGCCACCTAAGTGACCTTTTTATAACAATTAACTTTAAAGCTAATTATTACGCTTTGACCGTTGCTACAAAGCACCTACGCCTAAGGTAAGAGCGCCACCTTCATATGACACTTTTCTTCAGGCATTAAAAAAGGCCACCTGAGTGACCTTTTTCTAACAATTAACTTAAAAGTTAATTATTACGCTACGATAGTTGCTACAACACCAGCACCTACAGTACGGCCACCTTCACGGATAGCAAAA
>NZ_JJNY01000072.1:0-8451 GCF_000690035.1 Pseudoalteromonas sp. S3431 | reverse complement strand
CTTTTAATATCTACAACTGATTGCTAAGTTAGCTCGTCACGCCAGCAAGCTGCGCGTCTACACGTAAATCAAACCACACTGTAAAACTTTGCCTGTAGGCGTAGAGCTTGCTCACGCGAAAAGCGCAGCTTTTAATTACTTATATCTAAATCTAACACTTAATAACGAGTATCTTCGTTATGTCTGTGCCCACTGCCTAAGCAAATTATGATAAACCCCCGTTAACTGAATAATCTCAGGGCTATCTTCTACTTTGCTGCGCAAACTTTGAATCGATGTATCTAAATCAAATAATAAACCACGTTTTTCGTCGCTGTTAACCATGCTTTGCAACCAAAAAAATGAGGCTAACCTTCGCCCACTTGTAACTGGCATTACACGGTGCAGGCTGGTTGATGGGTACAACACCATACTCCCAGCTGGTAATTTTACGCTGTGCGATCCATACGTATCTTCAATAACTAATTCTCCACCCTCATAATCTTCAGGCTCATTAATAAAAAGCGTCATTGATACATCTGTTCGTACTTTTACAGGCGTACCAGGAACCTGCCTAATGGCATTATCGACATGCACACCAAACGATTGTCCGCCTTGATAACAGTTAAATAATGGAGGAAATATTTTTGCAGGAAGTGCTGCCGACATAAACAAATTGCTACGAGCGAGAGCTGCCATAATAATGTCGCCAAGCTCTTGGCATTCAGGACTATTTTCAGGTAACTGTAAGTTATTTTTAGCTTTCGTTGATTGATGCCCAGCCGTAATACTACCATCTGCCCACTGTGCTTTTAGTAAAACCTCATGACAATAAGCAACTTCTTCTTTAGTTAACAACTCTGGTATTTTAACTAACATGTGCGCCCTCTCACATAATAAAAAGAAAGGGCAGAAATTTCTGCCCTTAATGATTATGTACTCTTAAAGTAAAGTTTAAAAAGAGTAACTTGCCGTTAAGCTAAACTTACGACCTTCACCAGGAACAAAGTGTCCGCCACCTAACTGGTTAACGTAATCTTTATCACCTAAGTTTTCAGCATTAAGCTGCAAGCTCAAATCTTTTGATACATCATACGCAACCATTAAATCAAAAATAGTATAGCTTGGAGCACGAGCGCGAGTAGACGATGAACTACTGTAACGCTCACCTAAATACTGCATACCTGCACCAAATGATAATTGCTCAGATATTTCGTATGTTGTCCATATGCTCGCACTATTTTTAGGC
This sequence comes from Pseudoalteromonas sp. S3431, assembly GCF_000690035.1. Lineage (NCBI taxonomy): Bacteria > Pseudomonadati > Pseudomonadota > Gammaproteobacteria > Alteromonadales > Pseudoalteromonadaceae > Pseudoalteromonas > Pseudoalteromonas sp. S3431. The sequence continues at coordinate 7,223 of NZ_JJNY01000072.1, read as the reverse complement.
GTACGTGGTAACTCATTACCTATTTGAATAATATCGTCACCTGATGCTTTAGTTACTTCGCTATCTTGATAAGTATACGATGCAATAACGGTCCACTCTTTGGTGATTAAACCTGTAGCTGATAACTCTAAACCCTGAACTCGTTGTTCGCCATTTAATAAATCAGCTCGTGTATCTTCTGCAAATGGATCATCGGTACGAGCATTTGTTTTTTCAGTACGAAAAAGAGCTGCATTAGTTTGTAAGCGACCATCCATTAAGTTCCATTTCGTACCTAATTCATAGCTATTACTTTCTTCTGGATCAAGATCTGCTGTATTTCCGCGAGTAGATACCGTAATACCTTCGGCTGAAGGATTAAACGAATTACCCGCCCCAAAATAAATACTGCCGTTTTCTGTAGGTTTATAAACTACAGCTGCATTCCAGCTAAATAAGTCGTCACTTGTAGAAATTAAAGCACTTGGGTTCGCGTAATCGTAATGGTAATCCGTAGTAAAGCTATCAAAACGAATTCCGCCTGTAACTTCCCATTGCTTATTAAGGGTTACTGTATCAAATGCATAAATAGCTTGGTTTTTAGCTTTAGCTTCAATACTTGTACCGTTACGACCGTACACACCCGTAAATGCAATTATTGCATCAGGATTGTATAAGTCGTTACGGATTCCATCTTCAATTAGATTATCAGCCGTAGTTGCAACAAAGTTATGGCGTGTAAACGTTTCGTTTGCAAGTTCAATACCCACTACAACATCGTGAGTAAAACCAGCAAACTCGTAGTTACCAATTAAATCAACTTGTAATGCAGCCAATGAATTTTCTGTATCACGTGTTTTTTCATCTGCAAAGGTAATATCTGTATCGGTTGTAACTGAAAAGAAACGTGGTGCAGTTGTTACCGATTCACGCTTAACTTTACCTAAACGGACTTGTGTACGTAACGTAGTATTTTTAGAAAAATCATACTCATGACGGGCAGTTGTTGAATAAGCTTCTATGTCTTCATAATCACGGTAAACGTTACCATAAAAGTTATCAAAATCGACTGGTGGTGGAGCGTATTCATTGCCAACTAGTTCAGCAACTGGGGTATCACTTCTAACCCATGCAATACCGTAATCTGGTAAATTATCTTGTCGTTGGTATTCAAAATTCAGATCAAATCGACTGTTGGTTCCAAGCCCTGTAGCCAAAGCAACAGCAATTGCATTTTTTTCGTTTTCAACATAATCACGGCCAGCAACATCACCTGAATCAGACAATAAATTAACACGTAATGCGCTTGTTTCGTTTACTTGAATATTAGTATCAAGACGACCACGGTAATCGTTTTCTGTGCCTAAACGTAACGAAACATCATTAAAGTTGTCTAATTTCGCCTTTTTAGTTTCTAGATTAACGCTGCCGCCTGTTGCACCACGACCAGAGACTGCAGAACCAGGGCCTTTAGCTACTTCAACGGCTTCAATGTTATAAACATCGCGAGTGTATCCAGCAACATCACGAATACCATCAACAAAAATATCACTTGCGGCACTAAAACCACGAATAGACATGCTATCGCCAGTAGGAGAACCACCTTCGCCTGCTGCTAAAGAAATACCTGATACATTGCGTAATGCATCTTGTAAGCTATCTACGTTTCTATCTTTCATTACCGCTTGGTTAATTACAGTAACTGTTTTAGCCGTATCGAGTAGCGGTTGAGTATATTTATGCGATGTTGATTTTTCTACAACATAGCTAGACTCGGTTTTAGTTTGCGCTTTCGTTACCGATAACTCTTGAACATCCTGTGCACTCGCCCAAGTTGAAAGAGTGGCTGTAACAACCGCCGCAATTGGTTTTGCGTAGGTATTCCCTTTATTCGATGGCTTACTCATGGTTACTCCGAGGTTTAAACTAATTAGGTACATGTTGAATTTCGGCAAAATCCTACCACCGCCACAAATAAATGTAAACGCTAATTGTTATCAGTTGCGTTGTTATACCTGTTGTTATATTGTATGCGCACTTAAAAATTAACAGTAATTGCTCCGTGTAATTACTCGTCGTAACTTTCAGGGTCTTTGTTGAACAATGCGAAGTTTAATTAAACCAATCAGTATGGTTATCGCGCTTTGTTGCGCTATGACAGTGCAAGCCGATACCGTTAGCGAATTAGAACAACTCATCAACAAATGGCTGCAAATAGAAAATCAAAACAATAAATTAAATACTCATTGGCTTGAACAAAAAAGCAGTATGGAGCAAACATTAACGCTTTTAGATGCTGAGCAGCAGCAACTTAGCGAGCTTAATCAGCGTAGAAAAAAAAGCACCAGCGAGCTTACTCAAAAACGCGAACAGCTTGTTACTAAACAATCTGAACTTGAAAACGATCAACAACAATTAAACGAACAACTTACACGCATTTCCCAGCAATTACTTTCATTACAAGTGCAATTACCTCCGCCACTTTTAAGTAGCTGGAAAAACACAGGTGATTTAACTAACTCACAACTAAATACCACAGATAAATTGCAAACAGCACTCAAGATGCTGGGGTTATTACGTGATTTTCAGCAACGGATTTCTATACACGAAATGGCAATTCTGCACCCTGACGGCCAAGAAGTATGGGTAAAACAGCTTTACTTAGGTGCAGCCCAAGCTTGGTTTGTAAGTGAAGATTTAAGTTATGTAGGCATTGGCTTTCCAAGTGATTTAGGCTGGCAGTGGGAGTTCGATCCGAGTATTAACGCTGAGCAAGTTGCATTAGGAATAGCTGTTCAACAAAAAAAGCGCGCTGCTGACTGGGTAACACTACCTATCTTAAGTTATGCAAAAAATACACAAAAAGGGGCTAAATAATGATTTTCGCCCGCATCCTTAAAATAGCTAATATTTTAGCTTTACTCTTTAGTGCAAACATCGTTTTTGCAGCAAGCAGTGATGACGCGCAACAAAGTATTTTAAGTGACATTAAAACAGCTCAACGCGCGTTGAATAAAACTCAAAATAACATTGCCAAAGAGCAAGCCGCTCTTGCTAAAAATATATTTAACAAGCAGCAATCACTGAATAAATTACGTGAGCAGGCTGCCGTTAACCGCCGCCTTGCTGATGAAGATACTTTGAGTTTAAATCAGCTGCAAACACGCCTAGATACATGGCAACAGCAGCAACAATATCAGCTAAATTTGTTAAATCGATTTGTACGCCAAAATAGTAAAAACCAACACATTACTAATGATCAAAACGAATTGTTGAAACAAGTAGTATCACTTATTAATGACCAAAAACAGGCACTTTATCCACAATTTAAAAAGCAATCGGTTGTGCTAAGTAATGGCGAATTAAGCCAAGCGAATACCCTGCAAGTAGGCCCAGTTGCTTGGTTTAGTACACAAACCCCAAAACTAGCTGGATTACTCGATTTAGACGACAAATCTAACGCGTTAAAGGTAGCGCTAGTGCAATCTACGAGTGACGATAACCCTCTCGATAATACCTTAAAACAAAATGGCGTAGGATCTACACTCCTCACTTTTGATCCGAGTTTAACGCATTTAGTAACGAGTCAGTCTCAACAAGAAAGTCCGCTGGAGCATTTAGAAAAAGGCGGTTTATGGGCTATTCCTATTATTTTATTTGCCTGCTTTGCACTAACTATCGCATTACTGAAAGCAGCTCAGTTACTGCGTTTAAATAAAATAAAAATGCACTCGCAATTGCAATTACAGAAATTGTTTATAAGTAAAAATAGCAGCGAATTTAATGGCATGCAGCAACAGCTATTTAACCTAACCTTGCAAAGCGAAAAAGGCCAAATACGAGATGATCAGTTATTTAACCAACTTATCCACGATAAACACAAGCTCGATAACTTTATTGGTGCAATAGCCGTTACTGCAGCAGTAGCACCACTACTTGGCTTACTGGGTACTGTAAGCGGTATGATCGAAACATTCAAAATGATGACCTTGTTCGGATCAGGCGATCCTGAGGTCGTATCAGGTGGCATTGCACAAGCACTCATAACCACAGAACTTGGTTTAGTCGTTGCTATACCAGCTCTGGTACTAAACGCTTTGTTATCGCGTAAAGCTAAAGCCTATTACAGCCAATTAGAAGGCTTTGCATTACAGCTAAGTCAGCTAGATGAAGGAAAAAACAATGTTTGATCAAATCATTAGTAACCCTATTTGTTGGTGCATTATTTTACTGGCTTTATTTGTGTATCAATTGATTTTTCATGACTTACTACATCTGAAACATTATCAAACACAGCGCAAAGGTTATTGGCAAGAAGTAAGCTCTATTTTAACTGCGGCTTTGCCACTACTTGGTTTACTAGGCACAATTGTTGGCTTACTCGATACCTTTAAAGTTATGGCTCAGGGTCATAATGAGTTAATGAGTGATGCAATTGGCCATGCATTACTAACCACTCAACTTGGTCTGGTGTGCGCTATTCCTGCTTGGTTAATGCAAGCCTATTTAGCATATTCGCAGCGCAACCCTAAATTACATGCACTAAGTAAACAATTAGGGTAATAACCATGCAATCACGTTTAAAACATCGCTTAGAACAAGAATCTGGCCAACATATTGATATGTCGCCGCTACTTGATGTGGTATTTATATTGCTAATATTTTTTATTGTGACTACGGTATTCGTACGCGAGAGTGGCGTTGAGGTTGATAAACCACAAGCCGTATCGGCCAGCCGTCTAGAACAACAAGTTATATTTTTAGCCATAACAGACACCCAACAAGTATTTTTTGATGGCAGCCAAATTGGTGTTGCTGGCGTGCGCAGCAGCGTTGAACAAATGCTAAAGCAACAACAGCGCCCTGTGGTTATTCAAGCCGATAAAACAGTACCTACCGAGTTGCTTGTTCAAGTGATTGACGAGGCAAAGCTTGCCGGTGCTGCACAAGTTAATTTAGCGACCAAACAATAATATGTACGCGATTACACCGACCCAAAAATCACGAAATATTCGTCATCCATTGTTTGCATTTGCGCTAAGCCTAATAGTACTTACTGCTGCATTGTTACTTTTATGGCTCGCTCAACTAGCTGAACATATAGTGCAAGATAAAGTTATTGTACGCGAGGTAGCTATGGTGGCATTACCGCCACCACCTCCGCCTTCAATACAACAGCAACAAGCAAATGAGCCTGCGCAAAGCTTAATGGTGGAAGGCGCTGGCGCTTCTATTCAAGCAGTTAAAATTAAAATAAAGAGTAAACTAAAAATTGTAAGACCCGATACGCCAAGTGTAAAAGTAAGTACGCCACAATGGCAATCGGTCAATGTAAATTGGGATGCACTTAGCCTAAACCAGCTCGACGGCCTACCCACTTTACTCACACCAGTAAAAGCATTACTCCCAAAAAGCTTAACTCGCCAAGGTATTGATACATTTACCGTAAAGCTCGATGTACTAATTGATGAGGGTGGCAATGTAAGTTTGATTGAAGTGGTGCAAAATCCGTATCCGTCGCTTAAACCTGCAATCGATAAAATAATTAAACAGAGTCGCTTTAGCGCGCCTAAAAAAGAAGGCGAAGTCGTACGCGCTCGCTTTATTTGGCCCATTGAATTTAAACCTTAAGCTTTAAGCCTTATTAAAATGAAAAATATGAACGTAATTAAAACGCTAAAACCTTTCACTCACGCATTACTAACAACTTTAATGTGCTCATTGCCTTTATTAGCTGTTGGTAATGTGAATGCAAACACAGTAAGTACTCCACTGAAAGTAATTTTATCTCCTAGCGATCCAACATGGCAATTGGCCATAAATAATAAATTACTTAGTCCTACTGAAATGCTTATTGAACCGACTGAACGTGGCTTTGCACGCCAAGTGCAACCATTACTACAAGCAGGTAATTATAACGAAGTAGCCGCGCTATTTAAAAACCGCGACCTCACGCAAGATAGCACCGCACTCAATTTATTGCGTGCTCAGGTTTTACTCACCTTAAAAGAGTTCGATAACGCCGAAAATGCATATTTAGCATGTTTAAAAGCCGCACCTAACTTAGTAAAAGCTCACCAAGGTTTGAGCCTTTTATACATGCAACAAGCAAATTACAACAAGGCACAAACACACCTAGTACACAGTATTGAACAGGGCCAAGCAGATGCACAAAGTTATGCGCAACTTGCTTATATTCATGTACAACACAGCCAGCCTTGGAGCGCAGTAGCCGCTTATCGTCAAGCACTGATGCTTGCCCCTGAAACGCCTCAGTACCAACAAGGGCTATTGTTTGCCTTAATTGAATCGGGCGATTTAAATCAAGCAAATGCATTATTAAAAGAGTTACTTAATAAAACACCTGATAATGCTCAATTGTGGTTGCAACGTGCACAAATAGCACTGCAATTAGAGCAAAATAAAAAAGCACTTGCCGCCATTGAAGTGGCCTTAAAACTCAACCCTAAAGATACCAGTAACCAGCTTTTAGCAGCCCAGCTGCATTTAAGTGAAGGCAGCACTGAACGCGCTGTTAGTTTATTAAAGCAAGGTTTAAAACACGCCACTAAACAGCAGCAAGTTGAGGTTATTAATACCACGATGCAAACTTTAGGCTGGCTTGTATCTCAACAAAAATGGGATTTAGCTAAAGAGCTAATAGGCAGCGCAAAAAGATTAACTAAGCAGCTACCCCGTGATGAACAAGCGCAGTTTTCTGTATACAGCGCACAAATTGCTATGCAACAAGGTAATGCTAAGCGTGCTCTTAAAAGCTTAAATAACGCACTTAAAATAAACCCGAATTTAGGTGATGCTTTACTTAGTTTAGCGAGTATATATCGCAGTAAAGGCCAACTCACCCAAGCTAAACTTATGTATGTTCGTGCACAGGCACTTCCTGATTACCAACTATCGGCATGGCTTGGGTTATCGCAAATAGCAATTGATTCTAAAGACTACTCTAGTGCGCTGAAGCATCTTAGAAAAGCATTGCAAGCTAACCCGCAACGCCAGGATTTGATTACCAATATTCGTGCACTTGAAAATATTGTGCGCCAAGAAGGGTAAGTTTATAGCTTCTCACGTGAGCAAGCGAGGCGTCTACATTTTCAGCCATTGAGTTTCCCTGTAGACGCACAGCTTGCTGGCGTGTAAAAACTTAATAATTAGAAGCTACGCTTCTCACGTGAGCAAGCTCTACGTCTACAGATAAAGTTTAACGCTGTGGTTAAACTCACTTG
>NZ_JJNY01000071.1:0-23056 GCF_000690035.1 Pseudoalteromonas sp. S3431 | reverse complement strand
CATATATAAGCAGATTGGTATCACGTTTCTACAAATAACCTAACCTAAGTTCCATCAATAAAAGCGGCAATAACAATGTAGTGACGGTTTTTTAATTATTTATCATTCCCAAAGCACTTTCGCCCATACCGACTAATTTGTCATTTTTAAATATCAGTGGAGTACATTCATCTTTCGTTGTTTTTCCGTCAGAATGAACGCTATGCGTTACGTAAAACAGTATTTGATAAACATCATCACCTTTTTTTAATAATTCAGTGAAGTCAGGTGTTTTTAATTTAGTTAACACGGATTGATAGCTACTATCCATTGCAAGCTCTGAAATGGCTTCACGATTATTTTTATTCTTAGTTTCCCAACTAGATGAATTTTTACCAGCCCAATGTGTTTCTGTTTCGCCATCTGACACTGCAATAACACAGCCTGTTAAAAATGGAGCGATTAAAGCTGCAGCTAAAAGTGATTTTTTCATTTTTATTTACCTTAATAAAGTTTTTAATTTGTTATTAGCTGTATTAAAGCAAAGGGTATACCATAATTATAAGTTGTTATTAATCATTGCCTTAAGTTGTCTTGGCTGTTTTTATCTAGCAAAATATTAAATGTGTTAGTAAAAACAGCCATTTTTTAGTTTTTTTGATTACTACAATAAAATCACTACACCAAGCGGTTACGTGATTCACCATTATTAAATGCAGTAATATTTAAACTTACTTCATTAATTAAGCGTACGATAGATTCAGTACTTGCCCATGCAATGTGTGGAGTGAGTAATAAATTATTGCCTTTGTAATTAGCAAGTGGATTTGAAAGCTCGGCAGGCTCTTTAGTTAGTACATCAACACCTGCGCCTGCAATTAGGTTTTGCTCAAGTGCTTTAGCTAGGTCGGCTTCGTTAATAATGCCACCACGTGCGGTATTAATAATAATGCTACTTGGCTTCATCATTTTAAGCTCATTAAGCGAAATTAAATCACGTGTTTCATCTGTTAGCGGGCAGTGTACGCTGATTATATCTGCTGTTTTAACGGCGTCTTCAAAAGGCGTACGACCATCTCGACATTTAACCCCTTTACGCTCTGCTACAATAACATTAGCGCCAAATGCCTCAGCCACTTTCGCAACACCCTTGCCTAACGTACCACCGCCTATAATGGCAAATGTTTTACCTTGTAGGTCGTTAAAGCTGTAATCGAGTATGCAAAACATGTCACTTTTTTGCCACGCGCCTTGCTGGCAATCCGCCTGATAGCGGTGTGTGTTACCCAGTAAGTTAGTAATTAAAGAAAACGTATGTTGAACAACTGAAGGGGTTGAATAGCCAGCTACATTAGTTACGGCAATACCAAATTTTTTAGCGGCTTCTAAATCAACATTATTAGTACCAGTTGCGCTAACACAGATTAGTTTAAGCTGAGTCAGTTGACTAATCGTGTCGCGATTTAAAACTGCTTTATTAGTGATTAATACATCAGCATCTTGGCAATGTTCAATAACTTGCTCTGGGCTAGTAAGTTCATAAGTCGTTAATTTACCAAGTTGTTCAATACAAGTAAGAGATGTTTTAGTTAATGTAGCGTTATCAAGAATAGTAATGTTCATTATGAGCCCTAAAATAAGTGGATCTGAAAGAGTTAAAATCGTAAAAAAGAGGCTTACGATCCATCAAAAATCTAAAATATGGGCTTAAGGTACTACGAAAGAAAGGCTTTGTTAATGGTATTACTACCAAATGATTAGAGGGCTATGTATTAGTGGTCAGCCCACTAACAGTCTAAGAATATGGTATTTTACTGGATTGGTTAGCTAAATTTGTTGCACTAATACCAGGTTTCATGGTCGAACTTTATGTAAAGTAAAGAGCATGATCCACTTAAGTAATAAAAGCCGTTTATTGGTTATTTCGCATTTTAGATTGGCTGAGTTATAATCGAACATAGACATAAACGGTGCGCTTTGGCGTGCCGTTTTTTAACATTATAGATGTAGTAATGAGTGAATTAGAAGACAAATACGCAGATATACGCCCATACAACGACGACGAAGTTGCGGCGTCGCTTACGCGTTTGATTAACGACGATGCGTTTATTGATGTAATAGCAAAGTATAATTTACCGCGCTTTTTATCGGCAGTGCCTTTTATTGCACGTCCAATGGTAAGAAGTCAGTTACGCAAAAAATGGGGCAAAGTAAGCACCGTTGAAGATGTGCAAAATGAAGTGGCGCAATACTTAGATAAACTAGTGAAGCGCACCACATCAAAAGTTACCTTTTCTGGGCTAGATCAGTTAGACGCTAATCAGGCCTATTTATTTATTTCAAACCACAGAGACATAGTGCTTGACCCTGCATTAGTTAATTGGGGTTTATATCAGCATAAAATGAAAACAGTGCGTATTGCTATTGGCGATAATTTATTGCAAATACCTTACATTACTGAGCTTATGCGTTTAAATAAAAGTTTCATTGTCAAGCGCTCTGCTAAAGCACCAAAAGAAATGTTAAAAGCATTAACCCAGTTATCGTCATATATCTATGACTCTTTAATCGGTGGAAACTCTATTTGGATTGCACAAAAAGAGGGGCGTGCGAAAGATGGATTTGATCAAACGGATCCTGCGCTTCTAAAAATGCTGCAACTTAATGGGCGCAAGCAAAAGAAAGAATTTGGTGATTATATAAAAGAGTTAAAAATAGTCCCTGTTTCTATATCTTATCAATACGAGCCGTGTGCTATTTCTAAAGCTAAAGAGTTATATCATAAGCAACTCCACGGTGAATATATTAAGTCTGCTGGTGAAGATATTGCCAGTATCGTCGAAGGCTTTAGTACCGCCAAGGGACATGTTCATTTAGCGTTTGGACGGCCTATTGAATCCAATTGTGATAGCGCAGAAGCGTTGGCAAAAACGATTGATCAGCAAATAGTGGATTCATTTTATTTACACCCCGGAAATTATATTGCTGGTGGCTGTAAAAAAGCAGTAATTGACTCACCAGATACAGCCACCTTCGAACAGCGAATGGCTAATGTACCTGAAGAGCTTAAACCGCTTGTACTTGCAATGTACGCTAAGCCTTTTCATCGTAAGAGTGAGATTAATATTAAAAGTTGTGAGCACTAAGCGGGGTCTGCTTACCTTTTTAGATTAAACATACGCTGCCCTTTGAGTTCGCTCTTGGGCGACTTACTCTTTGTTGCTCTGTATTTACTTTGCCCACGAGATTGCAGACCTCGCGCCGTGATTCAATTGCGTCTAAATAGAACCTTTATGCTCAAAGGTCACAGGTGAGTTTAATAACCTTTGAAAAGTGACTGTTTATTTGTCACTTTTTTTTTGCTTAAAAAAAACGCTATACTAAAAGTCTGACCTTCTTAAGTGGTATTAATACAATGCAACAAATTGAAATATTTGATATTCCAAGCCCTTGCAAAGGTATTTGTCTAGTGAATAATAGAGGGTATTGCAAGGGATGCTACCGCAGTCGCGATGAGCGTTTTACTTGGAACTCACTAAGTAATGCCCAAAAAAAGAAAGTGCTTAGTTTATGTCAACAACGCTACAAGCGTTACCTGCAAAAAGATCAAAAAAATTCAGCGTTAAATAGTAAAACCGAACAGCAAGGATTTGATTTTTAATTCTTATCTGCCCTTTGGCACATATAATGCCAGTGCTGCATAGAATTCGAACAATTTAGCGCTGAAAATAGCTGCTTGGGATAGATTTATTATCCAAAGCTTCGATTAATTAGCCAGTCACTAAAGTACTATTTACGGCCACAAAGCTACTGTTACGACTATTAATCTATAATCGATACCTCATAACTAATTCCATCTAAAGCTTGCTTTTCTATGTGCCAATTGTGTTCTTGGAACACACAAAACGGTTGTTAAAATACGACGGGATAAAAATAAATTAATCAACAATAATAAGATGCTAAAATGTTGTGGCTGCTATTTTAAATTACTACAGAAGTAAATAAAATACGCGGCGTATAATGCAATATAGCCACCTTATTGGTTGGTTTATAGCATTATCGCTATTTAAGCTGGTAATTTATTGGAATGAATTAGGAAATACTATGAGCTTTAACTTATGTCTGTTACCACGTGAAGAGAAATACCAAATTCAGCTCGATTATGAAGCGTCATTTTGGGCGTATCAAATTAAACGCAATAAAAAAACGCGTGAACAAGTGTATAACACTATTCATAGCCGTCCGATTGCTGAGCAAATGTTTTTAAAACAGCAATTTGAACAGTATTTGTCAATGATGCTAAGTTAGGTATGTATAAGGTTGAAATATTAGAACAAGTTAAAAGTCCACTTGTTAATAAATTTTATAAGCAATACAGCGTAAGGGGGCGTGCTAATAAGCAAGATCAACTTTGGGTTGTTTATAATAAAACAGATATTGTTGCTGCGTGCCGCTTACAACATAAAGCCGAGTTTTTATTTTTGTCGACCGTTTTTGTCGCTCCTCAGCATAGATCTAAAGGTTTAGCAAAGCTATTAATAACAACACTCTTAGAGAAGCAAAATAAAGTTGTTTATACCTTTGCCTACAAAACACTAGTTGATTTATACCACACTATTGGTTTTAACCAAGTGTTAACATATACTCTTGCTTTACAAGTACTTTTCGATACTTACAAACACCGCAATGTAGTCGCCTTAAAATACCCATAGCATCAAATAATATGGAATAAGCATGAGCAGATGTGTTAACTGGATCATATGTAGTTTAATAGCTTTTACTGCTATTTTAAGCTCTCAAGTAGGCGCACAAGTGAAGCGTTTATCTCCAAACGAAGGTTTGTCACAGAGCTACGTTAACACTATGCTTATTGATAATAGCGGTTACTTATGGCTTTCGACAGAAGCGGGATTGAATCGTTATGATGGTTATCAGATTATTCCTATTAATGGCCCTAATGGTGAATTAGAAGATGCTATTATTGACCGCATTTACCAAGACCCTCAGGACCATATTTGGATTGCATCATTGCTTGCTGGCTTGTTTAGGTACGACCCTGCAACTAACTCATACAAACAGTTTCTAGAAAAACCCACCAGCGAAGAACAAATTATTAACAAATCTGCTTTTAGCATGCTGGCGATTGATGAAAAAACACTGTGGATTGGGCGAGGTAGAGACTTTGCAAAGTTAGACATTGAAAGTGGCATAGTAACTTCTATTTTTGAGCTTTCACATGAATATAAGAACACTTTAGTTAGGGAGCTTTTTCACTACAATGGCTATATTTTTATTGGCACTAGCCACGGTGCTTATATATTTGATATCGCGACGGAACAAATACGTCCACTACAGCATTTAAAGGGTGAGCCTGAACATATTTACCAAAATAATGTGAAAGCGTTCGCCTTAGGCGAAAGTAATCAACTTCTCGTTGGTACTGTAAAGGGGTTGTATCAAGTAGATATCACTAATTTATCGAAGATGTTTGAGCGCCCCGACCTACCATTTAAAAATAAGGCTTTGTTGGCAGATTTAAATATTTGGCAAATTGTTAACGCTCATGGAAAAGTAGATTTAGCTACAGATAAAGGATTGTTTAAGTTTGACTTAACCAGTGGTGAATTGATTAAAAATACGCGTATAACGCAAAGTAAATATACGCTTGCTGATACTAGTATTATTGATATGGTAAAAGATAAATCAGGCGGCACATGGGTGGCGACCAAAACAGATGGCGCATTTTATTTATCAAACGATAATTATAATTTTAGCAATGTTGATGGCAGTTTATTAGGTGGTGATGGATTGTCGCATCATTCGGTGTGGGGCATTACCGAATACAATGATAAGTTATGGTTAGCCACGCACAATGGCATAACCGAGGTCGATTTAAAAGCCAATACAGGAAAGGTCTATTTAAAAGACTATAAAGTAGATTTACTAACAACCGAATTTACTGTTTATGAAATAATGCCCTATAAAAATAAATTGTGGCTTTACAGTAACCGAGGGCTGTTTGTTTTTGATCCAATTACACATGATGTTAGTAAACCAATAACAAAAAATCCTGCTAACCAAAATAAAATAAAAGGCTGGGTGCATGGTGTTACACTTATGCCAAATGGCGATTTATATTATGTGCACTCAGATCATGGCGTGTTTATTTATAACATTGATACGCAAATAGTGACTCGTTTAGGTGGTGAATTTGCACAATTTCAACCTTTCCTAGCCCATGGTTTTTTACCACCACTTTCTAGTAAACCCGATTCACCATTGTTTTTTAATGCGGGAATTTTATATCAAGTAAACCCTGAAAATTTTGCATTGAAAATGATTTATAAAGTACCCAAACAGCATGAAAATGTTGCTATTAGTGTGTTGTCGTATGTTATAGATAACAACAATATTTTATGGATATCATTGTCTAATTTTGGCCTAATAGGACTTGATGCTTTAACTTACCAGCTAGTACATACAATTGATTTGGAAAAAAATAAATTGGGCACTTTACTCTATGACATGGTGCTAGATGATGACGGCATGATTTGGATGAGTAGCCACAAAGGTATCTGGCGGTTAAACCCAAAAACATTACATTTTCAACAGTTTACTGTATCTGAAGGGCTGCTTTCGGCTGAATTTAATAGCAACGCAATGGCACGCCTAAAAGATGGCCGAATTGCATATGGTGGCTTAAAAGGTCTCACCTATTTCCAGCCAATGGAAAATAAAAATACTCAGGTGCTAATTGATCATGTCAATATTACACGAGTCAATTTGATGTCGCGTGATTTATCGTTTGATTTAAAGCAGCCACTAAATGAAGTTATTCTGAACCATGATGACATAGGACTTGAAGTTGCTTTTTCTGCTATGGCATTTAGTAATCAAGAGCGTATTATTTATGAGTATCAATTAGGCAATGGCCAGAAAACGTATACTCGCAATAATAATCGCGTTTTATTCCCTAAACTTAATCCGGGTAACTACCAATTAAAAGTGTGGGCGAAAGATCCACTTACAGGCAAATACACAGCACCTGCAACTTTAAAAATAAGAGTAAAATACCCGCTTTGGCGAGCGCCTTATTTTATGGTGCTATATGCAATGTTACTCGTTGCATTTGTAACAATGTGGGTGATGCGACGCAATAAAATTCAACGGATTCTATTAGCAGCAAATAAAGAGAGCAAAGAAAGTGAAGCCCGCTTAAAAATAGCGTTAGAAGGCAGTGAATCTGGGGTATGGGATTGGCAGTCAAGTAACCCCTCCATTTATCAGCCTCGGTTAAAAAATGAACTTGGCTACGATAATGAAACAGTGAGTTTGGATGATTATTTAGCTAAAATTCACCCGCAAGATAAACAATTATTTCGCTTAGAATGGTTAGAATTTTTATCTACTGATAAAGGTTACTTTAACTGTACCTACCGCCTGCGCCACGCAAAAGGCTATTGGCGGTGGTATAAAGATTTTGGCAAAGTTGTAGAGTGGGACGAAAAAAACCCGCAAAAAGTGGCGGGGACCTACACTAATATGACCCGTGAGATGGTATTTGAAGAGCATGCATTGTTGTTTACCGCAGCATTTGAGCAAACCCGTGATTGGGTGCTTATACTCGATAAAAACTTTAATATCCGTGCCTCAAATAAATCACTTCAAACAGCCTTTAACTTCTCTGCTGAGTCGCTTTCTAGTCGCTCTCTAAATTTAGGAATTTCACGCAGCAATCGTTTTGGCTATTTACGGATTATACAAAAACTATTAGTTGGCGAGCATTTCACTTGCGAAGATACTGTAGTGCTTGCAAATGGTGAGTCTCATTATGTATTAGTGAAAATAAGTGCAGTGGCCGATAACGAGCAACGATTAAATAGTTATGTTGTTATATTAACGGATATAAGCGCTCAAAAATCAGCTGAAAATGAACTTCATTTGCTCGCTAATTACGATGTATTAACGGGATTACCAAACCGTACGTTGTTTAACGATCGTGTTGGGCATGCGTTAGAACAAGCAAAAAAGCACAGCTGTAAAGTTGCACTGTTATACATAAATATTAAGCGCTTTAAGTACTTTAATGATTCCTTAGGGCACGAAGCGGGTGATGAATTAATTAAAAAAGTCGCAGAGAGATTAAAATGTGCATTACGCCCATCAGATAGTGTCGCACGTTTTAGTGGTGATGAATTTGTTGCGCTCGTAGAGGATGTTCATAAAATAGAAGAGGTTTTACTTATATGCGTAAAACTAATGGATTGCGTAAACCAAAATATTAGTGTTAGCGGACAGGTCGTTAATATTAATTTAAGTATTGGTGTTGCTATATCTCCTGATGATGCAAAAGAAAGCGCTACATTATTAAAAGCGGCTAACATTGCGCTTTACCATGCTAAAGATTCACTTGAAAGTAGCTATCAATTCTATAAACAAGAAATGAATCAGCATGTACAAAAAACACTTCACCTGGAGTCACAACTTACTAAAGCTTATCAAGAACATGAATTTTGTAATTATTACCAACCCATTGTTAACGCAAAAACTTATATTACAGAAGGGTTTGAAGTGTTATTACGCTGGCCTGAAAATAATCTTATCCAAACTCAAGAATTTTCTTTAGCGGCTGAAGGCATTGGTTTAATAACAAAGATAATGCTGCAAACATTGGCGCGTGCTTTAGAGGATTTGAAAGAGTGGCGTAAGGTATCGCCGAAGCTTTATTTATCAATAAATTTATCGGCACTTGATTTTGAGTTTATAGAGTTAGTGCCAGAGATCAGAAAAGCCCTAAGTAATGCCAATATACCCTCAGACGCGATTGTATTTGAAATTACTGAGTCGATACTTATGCGTGATTCAAAACAAGCATTGCACAGTATGGAGATGCTTAAAAGTTTGGGCTGCAAGCTTTATATGGATGATTTCGGTACTGGTTATGCTTCATTGACTTATCTAAAACGTTTTCCTATCGACGTACTAAAAATTGATAAGAGCTTTGTACAAGACATAGGCATAGACTCTGACGACGAAGCCATTATTCAATCAATACTTGCCCTTGCACACAGTTTAGGTAAAGAATGTGTAGCAGAGGGGGTTGAAAGCTCACATCAGCTCGCCTTTTTAAAAGAAAGAGGATGCAGGCATTTCCAAGGCTACTTATTTAGTAAACCTGTACCAAATAACGAAGTACTACCACTTATTAATCGCGATTGGAGTGATATGTTCAATTGATAATATTGTACTTATTTAAGGCCTTTTACCGCAGTGCCTGCAAAATAAATGACCATTGTGCTCATTTAACTGTGTTTTAATAGCCTTATTAGCTTCTAGTTTACTCAAGCCTAACTTATAGCGTAGTTCTTCTAGGTGTTCTTGTTGAGTATCATTAAGAGTACCATTTTGAATTTGTTCATGTACGGCATCTTCAAAAAGCTGGCGGCGTTTACGTATTTGTTCTGAAAAACTAGACGCGAGTAAACCGGTAGGTATAGCAACCATTCCCATGCTCAGTAGTGTGATAACCCCGCCGAAAAACTTACCTAATGGCGTTATAGGTACTACATCGCCATAACCAACGGTTGTTAATGTTGCCATTGCCCACCACATAGAAGCGGGAATCGAGCCAAATTTATCGGGTTGTATGTCGTGCTCAATTAAGTAAATTCCGCATGAAGCTAAAATAAGCACCACTGCCATAATAAAAAAAGCAGCCATTAGTGAACTACCTTCATCGTTAAAGGCTTTTAAAAGTAGTTGCATGGCGCGTGAGTAGCGTGTGAGTTTAAATACTCTTAATAGTCGAAGCACACGTAAAAAACGTAAATCGAGAGGAAATAAAAACATCATTAAGCTCGGCAAAATCGCGATTAAATCAACAATTGCCAAAGGGGAGAAAAAATAACTAAGCCGACGTTTGGTATTAGATCCTTTTATTGCAGCATATTGTGTTTTATCTACGCAAGCCCAAAGTCTGGCTAAGTACTCAATAGCAAAAATAGCGACTGAGACAATTTCTAAAACTAAGAATTCGTTGTAATACTGCTCTACCACACTTGGGATTGATTCAATAACAATGGCTACAACGTTGATCATTATTAAGCTAATGAGTGCAATATCAAGAATATGCCCTGCTCGGCGGTACTGGCCTGTGCCTTCAAACAGGCAAGCCAATTTTTGTCTTAAAGTCTGCGAATTATTCATTATGTAAGTTTAAGCACCATGTTAATACTGCCTTCTTCAAAGTCGCGACTAATTGTAAAACCTAGCTTACGGGCAAGCTCAATCATCCCTGTATTCTCTGGTAAGGTTATGCCCTCAACTGACTCCACACCTTGGTGTTTGCAGTGATTAATTGCAGCGCTCATTAGTATACGACCAAGCCCTAAGCCTTGGCAGTCTGAGCGTACTACAATAGCAAATTCAGCATGTAGGTTATCGGGATCCATAATGACGCGAGATACACCCAAAGTGCGGGTTTTACCTTCAAAGCGTTGGCAAACAATAAACGCCATTTCACGGTCGTAATCAATTTGGGTCATTTTAGCGAGTTGATCGTGGTTAAACTGTGGAAGCTCGCCAAAAAAGCGTTTATATCTGTCTTCTTTATTAAGTGACTCGTCAAATACTTTATGAGCTTGTTCATCTTCTGGTTTTATCGGTCTGAGCGTAGCTTGGGTGTTATTCTTAAGTGTTACCACTTCAACAAGCTCAATAGGGTAGGGACGAATAGATAACCGCTTACGATTGCTCTGAGCTTGATAGCGATTAAGTGTCATAGTGGCATCGAGCACTAAAAACTGCCCATTACTGGCAAGAATAGGATTTAGTTCCATTGAGCTAATGTCAGGTTGATCAATAACTAACTGAGAAATACGCGTTAGCAGTGCACACAAACGATACTTATCAACTTTTTCGGGGAGTATGCGCTCCTTTAATACGCCTTTGTCGTGCGCTGCAGCAATTAAATACTTTGCCAAGTTCATATTTAGTGGAGGCAGTGCAACGGCGGCTTGTGCATATTCAAGGCCGGTTCCTGCTTCACCTAATAATATAACTGGGCCAAAATTGGGCTCGGTTTTAATCGCAATTCGCAGCTCATTTGCGCCTGCTCGCGGCGCCATTTTTTGTAATGAAAACCCCTCAATAACAGCATCCGGATACGTGTTTTTAATACGGATAAGCATTGCAAAAGCGGTTTGTTCAACTTCGTTGGCGTCGTTTAAATTAAGCACCACACCACCGACTTCAGACTTCGAGGCAATACTAGGGCTAATAAGTTTTAACGCGACCGGAAAACCAAGCTCTATGGCTTGCTCTTTGGCTTCTGTTGGGGTGTAAGCGACCTCAGTTTGAATGCATTTAATACCATAGTGGTTTAATATTTGGCTTGCCTGATGAGTAGGTAAGTAGCTTTGTCCGTCATCTAAAAACTCATTAATAAGCGCTTTAGCGGCCACTTTATTTATTTTAGCGTCATCAGTGTTCGACTCAGGTGTTTGCGTTAAATGCTTTTGGTTACGGCGATACGTTACCAAGTGCATAAACGCGCCTACAGAACCCTCTGGTGTTCTATAAGTGGGTATTGCGTTGTTTGAGCACACTTTTCTGGCGGCGTAAGATGCGTCTTCACCCATAAAGTTAGTTATAACGTAAGGGCGCGCCATTTTGGGTAATGTTTGTAAGGTTTCTACAATAATGTTGGCGTAGTCTTCGCTGGGCGCAAGCGCTGAGGGAGTATGGATAATCAGTAAGTTTTTAACTTCTTTTGCGTGCAGTAAAATTTCTAATGCTTGCTTATAACGCGCAGGTGCAGAGTCGCCAAAAATATCCACAGGGTTTGAGGTGGTTTCTGATTGCGGAATGACTTTATTTAGCGCATTTCGGGTTTCAATGCTTAGTTCTGCTAATTTACCGGAACTTTGAATAAGTTCATCAACGGCCATAACACCTGGGCCACCACCATTAGTTAAAATTGTCAGTTGTTCTACTTTTAATAATTTTGGATGCATGGCGAGTGTTTGTGTCGCTGCAAATAGCTCTCGTAAATCATTTACACGCAGCATACCCGCTCGTTGGAATAACGCATCGTAAACAGCATCAGAGCTTTGCTTTGCGCCGGTGTGAATTTCGGCTGCAAGTGCGCCCGCAGTTGTTTTACCTGTTTTAATCGCAATTACAGGCTTACTAAAGGCGGCGGCCCTTGCTGCTGATATAAAGCCACGAATATCTTCAATGTTATCTATGTAGAGTAAAATAGCTTTGGTTTTAGCATCACGACCTAAAAAGTCGAGTAGTTCATTAAAGTTTATATCAAGGCAATCGCCTACTGATACAAAATATGAAAAGCCAATTTCTTTGTTTTTAGCCCAATCTAAAATGGTTGAGCATACTGCTGCTGATTGCGATACAAATGCAATTTTACCTGGGCTTGCCACGGTATGTGAAAAGCTCGCATTTAAACCAATATGAGGGATCAGCAAGCCTAAGCAATTGGGTCCAAGCAAAGTAACTTGTTTGGCTTGAGCGCATGCTTTAAGCGCGCTTTTTTGTTCCCCAGATAGCCCATCGGCAATAACAATAGCCGTTTTACAGCCAAGCTCTCCAAGCTGCTCAATAATATCAATTAAGGTATTTTTGTTAGTACAAATAACAGCAAGGTCGGGTACTTTTGGTAAGTCAGCAATAGAGGGGTAAGCAAGTACGCCATGTACTGCGCTATGGCTTGGAGTAACGGGCATTATCGGCCCTTTAAAACCGCCTTGAAGTAAGTTGCGCATAACCACAAAACCAGCCCGAGTTGATACGTTAGAGGCGCCAATAACGGCCACTGAGCTTGGGTTAAAAAATTGGGTTATACGCTTAAGGCTCATGGTTTTTCCTAGGCTGATTAAATTTTGCGTTATTTATAGTCTCAATGTACCCTGTTTACTGTGTTATTTCGAGCGTATCGATGCTTATTATTGATATCAATCAAGGAGATTATTGTGAATAAAACCCCCGGTTTTTACATTGTTATAGCGGCTATCTGTTTAAGTATAGGCCTAATTAGCTTAGGGTTTATTTTAAAAAGTACCGCTCTGGGTGTGAAAGGGATGGAACGTACTGTGCAGGTTAAGGGATTGGCCGAGCGAGAAGTAATCGCCGATACGGTAATTTGGCCTCTGCAATTTAGTGATGCCGACAATGATCTTGAAGAATTAGTCAGCCGAGTTGAGAAAAAAAATGATGCGGTAACTGCTTTTTTAAAACTCCATGGTTTTGACGACGATGAAATAACAATAGGCAGCCAGTCAGTTATTGATAAACAATCACGTGAATACAGTAATGAAAATCAAAAGTTTAGATACATAATACGCTCAAATATTATTGTTTATTCAAATGCACCAGATAAAGTACAAAACGCGCTGAGTAAAGTAAGCCAGCTTGCTAAACAAAATATCGCAATAGTGCAGGATAGTTACGAAACAAAAGTTGAATACATTTTTACAGGCCTCAATGATGTAAAACCTGCGATGGTGCAAGAAGCAACTGAAAAAGCGCGTGAAGTCGCTAATAAATTTGCTAAAGACTCTAATTCAAAATTAGGCAAAATAAAAACAGCTCGCCAAGGGCAATTTAGTATCAGTAATCGCGATTCAAACACTCCACAAATCAAAAAAATACGCGTTGTTACTAGTGTTGAATATTATTTAGATGACTAAATTGCTCTAATTAAATGCGCCACCTGTGCGGTTGAACGCTGCAAGTAAGCAGCACTAAGTAAAATGCTAGTTTCGTTAAGGCCTGCACCTTTTAATGTATTTGCCAGTTGCTGTTTAGCCATTGGGTTTTGTTTTTGCTCTATTTCCATGAGTGCTAATAACGCTGAAAACTCATGTTTAACCGGCGTGCTTGGCTTATTCGCATACGCAATGTAACAAGCTACGGGTGTTAGGCCGCGATCGTTTGGCTGGGCAAGCGCTTTTACTAAATCATCGTTAGATTCAAACAGCATTAAAGAGCGCACATAATTAAAAGGTAATTTTTGATCGTCGGCGTGTTTAAATACATTATGCAGCGCGTTATTGCCCCGCACGTCTTGCGCTAAAAAGCCTTTATTAACTTTAAGTGCTGGGGTAAAAAAGGTTAACGTATCTGTTGTTGTCAATTGGTTTATAAACGCGGCTGGAGGTGCATTGGTAGTTAAAATACGCGTTGCCACATTTTGCATAAAGTCGTATTTAATGCTCATACGCTGAGTGCTTTCATATAAATGATTTAGCTGCAATGTCTGTTGGGCTGGGCTTAACTGTTTAAAGTCGTTATCAAGCTCATCTAGCTGATGCTTTGAAATACGTGCGTTAAGTAGTTGTATGCTTAAATCCATTATTATTTCCAAAGTCTTTTTTGCTACTATAAAACAAAAAAGGTCGCAAATGCGACCTTTCATCTTTAAAGCAATTGTTTAAATTGGTTTTAAGCTTTTTTGCTTGCTACCCATTCATTAACAAAGTTTTCTAGTACATTAAGTGGTACAGGACCATTTTTAAGGACAACGTCGTGGAACTGGCGAATATCAAACTTATCACCCAGTTGCTTTTTAGCGTCTTCACGAAGTTCTAAAATCTTAAGCATACCTACTTTATAAGCAGTTGCTTGTGAAGGCATTACAATGTGACGCTCAACCATTTTAACACCGTCAGATGTTGCATTAGGCGTGTTGTTTACGTAGTAATCAATACCTTCTTGGCGAGTCCACTTCATTGCGTGAATACCCGTATCAACCACTAGACGACATGCGCGCCACAGCTCCATTGAAAGGCGACCAAAATCTGAGTAAGGGTCTGAGTACATGCCCATTTCTTTAGGAATGAATTCTGAGTATAAACCCCAACCTTCAATATACGCAGTGTAGCCACCAAATTTACGAAACTTAGGCACGCCTTCTAGTTCTTGCGAAATAGCTATTTGCATGTGGTGACCCGGAATACCTTCGTGGTATGCCAGCGCTTCCATTTGATACGTTGGCATAGCTTCCATATCGTAAAGATTCGCGTAGTAAATACCTGGGCGTGAGCCATCAGGAGCTGGCTGTTGGTAAAATGCTTTGCCCGCTGCTTTTTCACGGAATGCTTCAACTGCTTTTACTTTTAAATCAGCTTTTGGTTTAACAATGAATAGCTCATCTAAACGTGTTTTCATTGTATCGATAAGCCCTGTTGCTTCATCAAGGTAGCGTTGTTTACCTTGTGCATCATTAGGGTAGTAAAATTGTTTGTCAGTTTTCATAAACTGCATAAAGGCTTTTAAGTCGCCTTTAAAGCCAACTTTATCTTTAATTTCACGCATTTCATCATGAATACGTGTTACTTCAGACAGGCCAATTGCATGAATTTCTTTAGCCGTTAAATCTGTAGTTGTAGTGCGCTTAAGTGCGTTGTTATAAAACGCTTCGCCATCAGGTAATTTCCATGCGCCATCACGGTTATCTGCACGTTTTTCTAACTGTGCTAGGTAGTTAATTAGCTTAGAGTAAGATGGTTTAACAGCCGATTTTAATGCATCTGATGCATCGCTGATTAACGAGTCTTTCTCGTTTTGGCTAATTTCAAGCACTGCTACTTTACGTTTAAAATCAGCAAGCAATGTAGAATCATCGCCTTTTTCGAATGGGGCACCGTGAATAATGTTTTTACTTGAATCAATAACATGCGGGAACACAAATTTAGGAGCGATAATGCCTTTTTCTGCACGTACATTTAAATCAGTAATAAGCTGATCAATAACCTCAGTAACACCATTTAAACGTGAAATGTAGTCTTTAGCTTCTTTTGCATTACTAATTGAGTGCTGATTAATTAAAAACGCAGGGATCATAGAATGCGTACCAAACATTTGGTTCACAGGGTAATTATGGTAACGCCATTTAAAGTCGGCAATTGAACTTTCAAGATCTTGTTTTTTTAAGTCGTAACTTACTTTTGTTGCATCATCTAATAAATCACGATTAATTGCTTTTAATGCAACTAGGTCAGCTTTTGTTTGTGCTAAATCTTTAAGCTTTCTTTCTTCGCTGCCATCGTCCCACTTATCGTAATCTTGCTTAATACCCATATATGTTTGATATACAGGACTGCTCATTACATCGCGATTAAATGTATCTTCAAAAAATGCATTCGCTTTGTCGATTTCACTTTGTTGTGATTGAACTGCTTGTGCAACAGAGGCTGGAGTTGATTGTTGTGTTGTTTGCTGGCAACCAGCAAGCAGTGCAACGCTTACAGCCGCTGCAATAAAAGTAAGTTTACGCATTGTTTTCCCTTTTGTTGTTAGAAACCCATTAGGGTGTTTTATATTTATTCGCTTTATATTGTCGTGTAGTGCCTTAGCGCTACACGAACAATTCTAGTAGGTCATTTAAAAAGCGATGACCTTTTAAGGTTACCTGCCAATGACTGTCTGTTTGAGTCAATAAACCTTTATTAAGTGCTTGGTTTAGTGCGCTTTGTTGACTTTGCAGTGGCAGTGTTGTTAGTTTATTAAAATCATTAATTGGGCAAGGCTCAACAAGGCGAAAGCGATTCATAAAAAATTCAAATGCTAAATCGTCTTGCTCTACATGCCAGCTTTTGTACATATACGGTTTAATTAAATCCATATAACCGCGCGGGTGCTTAACCTTTTCGGTGCGCGTTATAAGCCCTGTATTTTCATCAGTAACCTTACCATGTGCGCCGCAGCCAATACCAAGATAATCGCCAAAACGCCAATAATTCAAGTTATGTTGGCATTGATAGCCCGGTTTTGCATAACCCGATATTTCGTATTGTACGTAACCGGCTTGCTTGAGTAATTCTACTCCTTGTTCTTGAATGTCCCACAGTGTTTCGTCTTGTGGCAAGGTAGGGGGTTTTGAAGCAAACTGCGTATTGGGTTCAATAGTTAGTTGATACCAAGATATATGTGGTGGATCGAGCGCTATAATTTGCTTTAAATCACTCAGTGCATCGTCAAGTGTTTGCCCTGGTAAGCCGTGCATTAAATCAAGGTTAAAGCTATTTAAACCGGCTTCTTTAGCCTGCTGCGCAGCATAATTAGCCTCGTCGCTGCCATGAATCCGACCAAGTGCTTTTAACTTGTCGTTTTGCATGCTTTGTACACCAATAGAAATACGGTTAATGCCTGCTTTTACGTAATCTTTAAAGCGACCTGTTTCTACTGTACCAGGGTTGGCTTCAAGGGTAATTTCGCAGTGTTCTTCAAGCCCAATTAGGTTGTCGACTTCATTTAATAATCGGGTATAAGCTGCACCAGTTAATAAGCTTGGCGTGCCGCCACCAATAAAAATACTGTGAATTTTACGCCCTTGTACTAAGTGCAAATCAGCTTTTAAGTCATCAATTAAGTGTTGAACATATTCAGCTTCAGGTATTTCACCTTTTTGTCCGTGGCTATTAAAATCGCAGTACGGGCATTTTTGCACGCACCAAGGCACATGCACATATAAGCTCAGTGGTGGAAGGTTCACAGGCCGCCTTTTTGCTGTAGTTCTAGTAATAATTTTTGCAGCGCTTGTCCGCGATGACTCACTGCATTTTTTTGCTCTTTTGTAAGCTCAGCACTGGTGCAATTTTGTTCTGCTACAAAAAACACTGGATCGTAACCAAATCCACCGTTGCCATTTTGAGTGAGCGTAATTTCGCCCTCCCAACTAGCACTACAAATAAGCGGAGTCGGGTCGTCTGCGTGGCGCATTAACACCAGTACACACCAAAAACGAGCACTACGGATAGGGTTATTACCCAAGTCTACGAGTAACTTATCAATGTTATCTTGATCGCTGGCACCTGTGCCTGCAAAGCGAGCAGAATACACACCGGGCGCACCATTTAAGCCATCAACTTCTAAACCGGAGTCATCGGCAATAGCTGGCATGCCGGTAATTTTAGCGGCATGGCGCGCTTTAATAATAGCATTTTCAACAAAGGTAGTACCGGTTTCGGCAACTTCACCTACGTTAAAGTCGCTCTGTGGAACTACATTAATATTCAGAGAGCTTAGCATGTTAGCTAGCTCTTTTACTTTGCCAGGGTTACCTGTAGCAAGTACTAAAGTTTTGGTCATGTTATTAATCTACGTAAAATTTTTGCTGAAACTGTAATTTTTGAAATTGATTACTTTGCTGTATTTCAATCTCAAAGCGTAAAATCTCTTCGTTGGTGTAATCAACTTGGGCAAGGTAATAAATTGAATCACCTTCTTTTACTTCTTTAAAAGTAAGCGTTTGTTTGTTGCCAAGTAGGTTTCTAGCTGTGCCAGTAAGCTTTGCTGTTTGGGCTGTATTTTCGGCATCATTTTTTAAAACAGAAATATTCACAATGCCTTTGTATCCGCTTCGCTCAAGGCCATACGCTTTTGCTATTTTTGGCTGAATAAAAGTAGAAGGAAAAGCAATGTAATGCACTTGCCATGGGCCAAGCTCTTTGTATTGTGCGCCTTGCATTTCTTCGCTTTGCGCGTTAAATGCAAATGCTAAACAAGCAATAAAACAAAACTTAATTAAACGGTTCATTATGTATTCCTCAAAACATATAAAAAAGAGGCCTTTGGGCCTCTAATTAAAAAATCCATATTAGACTAAAAAATCCATAAGCAGCATTTGCAAAAACTGAATACCAATAATAAGTACTAAAACTGATAAATCTAAGCCACCCATTGATGGCAATATTTTACGAATTGGTTTTAGCATTGGTTCAGTAAGCTGATGGAAAACCGCTTCTATAGGGTTATAACCTTGGCTAACCCAACTT
The DNA here is from genome assembly GCF_000690035.1 of Pseudoalteromonas sp. S3431. Taxonomy (NCBI): domain Bacteria; kingdom Pseudomonadati; phylum Pseudomonadota; class Gammaproteobacteria; order Alteromonadales; family Pseudoalteromonadaceae; genus Pseudoalteromonas; species Pseudoalteromonas sp. S3431. The sequence continues at coordinate 4,283 of NZ_JJNY01000071.1, read as the reverse complement.
AAAATAGCGCGAATAATAAGTACCCAAAATACTAAATTAAGGCCTTCTTTTAGTACCGTTATAAGTGCTTGAATAAGTACAGGCTGTATTGCCCACGCATTATATATAACAAGCATTAAAGTACTTATTTTGGCTACAGCGACTATAAATGCCAGCAACAGAGAAGCTAAATCAAGCCCACCAAATCCAGGAATGATTTTACGCAGTGGTTTTACTGCAAACGAAGTGGCTTTAACCACAAACTGGCTCATTGGGTTGTAAAAGTCGGCTTTTGCCCACTGCAGCCAAAAGCGCAGTAATACCACCATTAAAAACAAATCAAACAAGGTACTGATTAAAAATTGCATGGCATTCATAGTGTAACCTTCAATAAAAAAGTAGTTTTAAAGTTCTTTTTCCATTTGCTCTGCACGCGCAATACACGCATCCATTGCATCGCCAACGGTTTTAGTTAAGCCTTCATCTTTTAAGTGCTCAACAGCTGCGTGAGTAGTACCGCCTTTAGATGTTACGTTTGAACGTAGTTGCGAAATACTAATATCAGGCTGGCTAAGTGCCATTTCGGCGGCGCCAAGGGCTGTTTGTTGCACTAAACGACGAGCGTCTTCGTCGTTAAAGCCCAGTGCTTTGGCTTTTTCTTCAATGGCTTCCATAAACAAGAAAAAGTAAGCAGGTGATGAGCCGGTCACAGCAATAATATCGTTTATTTGTGACTCTTCTTCAACCCATACCACAATGCCAGTGCATTCAAAAACTTGTTGTACAAATTCGTGTTCGCTTTGTGTTTCGCCCGCACCATATAAACCTGATACTCCGCGACCTAATAAAGACGGTGTATTTGGCATGCAACGTACCATTTTAACGTCTTTACCTAGCATTTCGCGCAAACGTTTTACGGTTAAGCCCGCAGCAACAGAAATAAACAGTTTATTGCTAAAGTCTATGCCTGACTCTTGAAACGATTTACATAAATCGCCCATCATTTGTGGTTTAACAGACAAAACAATTACATCAGCATCGCGCAGGGCTTCGTTATTGTCACTGGTGGTTTGCACCTTGAAATCAAATGCTACCTTTGCAAGCTTTTCTTGGTTGCGGTTAGTTGCAATAATATTACTTGCGTTAAAACCGTTTTTTACCATGCCACCAATAATGGCGTAACTCATATTACCTGTGCCTATAAATGCGATTTTTTTATCTGACATAAATCTGTTATCACCTTTTAAGTTCGTGTTCCAAAAATGTCTGTGCCGATCCTCACCATGGTTGAACCTGCACTAATGGCAGCTTCAACATCGTTACTCATACCCATCGACAAAGTATCTACTAGAGGATATTGGGTCTTTAGTTTATCAAAGCAAGTTTGCAATTGCTCAAAAGATTGAATTTGTGTATCCAGTTTGTCGCTTTTAGCAGGAATTGCCATTAAACCTCGAAGTGTTAGGTGCTCACATTGGTTTATATAATCGGCAAGTTCATCTATTTCATCGCGGTGGCAACCTGACTTTGCTTCCTCATTACTTATATTTACTTGAATAAGTACATTTAGAGGCGCTTTATCGCCTGGGCGCTGGGAGTTTAATCGTTTCGCTATTTTTAGGCGATCAACGCTTTGCACCCAGTCAAAATTGGCAGCCACTAAGGCACTTTTATTGGATTGAATAGGGCCAATGAAATGCCAAATGATGTCGCTATATGACTGTAGTTGAGCTATTTTATCTATAGCCTCTTGAACATAAGATTCACCAAATTCACGCTGGCCGTGCTTGTAAGCTGCAATTATATCTTCGCTTGGTTTCGTTTTAGACACTGCCAGCAAGGTTATTTCGTTGTTATTTCGCTGTGCATTTTTTGCAGCCATTGCAATTCTAGCGTAGGCGGATGTGAGTCGTTCTGCTATTGTAACCATATATTTATCAGTTAGTTGTGGAGTCATAAATGGATATTACCGAATTATTAGCGTTTAGTGTGCAACATAAAGCATCCGATTTACACCTATCGTCGGGTGTTTCACCTATGATACGCGTAGACGGTGATGTTCGTCGCATTAATATACCTGCATTAGAAGATAAAGACGTAAACAGTCTGGTTTACGATATTATGAACGACAATCAACGCAAGGACTACGAACAAAACCTCGAAGTGGATTTTTCGTTTGAAGTACCTAATTTAGCACGCTTTCGTGTGAATGCGTTTAATTCTAATCGCGGACCAGCAGCAGTGTTTCGTACCATACCAAGTGAAGTGTTAACGCTTGATGATTTAGGTGCGCCAGAAATTTTTAAAAAGATATCTGATACTCCTCGAGGACTAGTTCTGGTTACAGGGCCTACGGGCTCGGGTAAATCAACGACACTTGCCGCGATGGTAGATTATATAAATCAAAATAAACATCATCATATTTTAACAATTGAAGATCCAATTGAATTTGTTCACGATAATAAATTAAGTCTAATTAACCAGCGAGAAGTGCATCGCGATACACATAGTTTCTCAAATGCGTTACGTAGTGCTCTGCGTGAAGACCCTGATGTGATATTAGTCGGTGAGCTACGTGATTTAGAAACAATTCGTCTTGCAATGACCGCAGCCGAAACCGGGCACTTGGTATTTGGTACGCTACACACCACTTCAGCACCAAAAACGATTGACCGTATTATCGATGTATTTCCTGGTGAAGAAAAAGCAATGATCCGTTCAATGTTGTCTGAATCATTACGCGCAGTAATTTCACAAACATTACTTAAAAAAGTGGGTGGTGGGCGAGTCGCTGCGCATGAAATTATGATTGCAGTGCCTGCTATTCGTAACTTAATTCGTGAAGATAAAGTAGCGCAAATGTATTCATCTATCCAAACTGGCGCATCCGTGGGTATGCAAACAATGGATCAGTGTTTAACAAACTTAGTTAATCACGGTATTGTTAGTAACGTTGCAGCTAAAGAAAAAGCACAAGACAAAACACAATTTGGCGGTTAAGGAACTATTATGACGTTATCTTTAAATCATTTTTTACTGTTAATGATTGAGAAAAAAGGCTCTGATTTATTTGTATCAAGTAGGTTACCTGTAAGCGCTAAAATAAATGGCGAACTTATCCACTTAGGTGATGAAAAGTTAACTGATGAAGAAGCGCTCGAGCTTGTTGAGTCTGCTATGAGCGAAAAGCAAAAAGCGGAGTATCACGCAACTAAAGAATGCAACTTTGCGATTGCAACTGACGAAGGGCGTTTTCGTATTTCTGCCTTTTGGCAGCGTGATAGAGCCGGTATGGTTATTCGTCGAATAGTTACGCAAATACCTGATGTAGAAGAGTTAGGTCTGCCTTCTACGCTCACTGATGTAATTATGTCTAAGCGTGGGCTTGTGTTATTTGTGGGTGGTACAGGGACGGGTAAATCAACGTCTTTAGCGGCGCTTATTGGTTATAGAAATCGTCATCAACGTGGTCACATTTTAACAATTGAAGATCCTATTGAGTTTGTTCACGAACATCGTAAAAGTATTATTACTCAGCGCGAAGTAGGGCTTGATACAGAAAGTTTTGAATCAGCACTCAAAAGCTCATTGCGCCAAGCACCCGATGTAATTTTGATTGGTGAAATACGCTCACAAGAAACCATGGAATATGCACTTAGCTTTGCTGAAACAGGTCATTTATGTGTTGCTACACTACACGCTAATAATGCTAACCAAGCTATTGATCGAATAATGCATTTAGTACCTAAAGAAAAGCACGATAAGCTTAAATACGATTTAGCGCTAAATTTGCGCGCTATTATTGCTCAACAGTTATTACCTACTTCTGATGGTGAAGGTCGTGTTGCAGCAATCGAAATACTACTTAACTCGCCGATGATTGCAGAGCTCATTAAAAATGGTGATATTGGTGGTATTAAAGAGGCGATGGCAAAATCGAAAGAAATGGGCATGCAAACTTTTGATCAAGCATTATTTGAACTTTATAAACAACAATCAATTAACTATGCTGATGCGCTGCACCATGCTGACTCGCCGAATGATTTACGTTTGATGATTAAACTACGTAATAATGAACAACAAGGAGCTGGTTTTTTACAAGGTGTAACGATAGATGGTTTAGATGGAAAAGACAGTAATTACTAAATGCTAAATGAAAAATATAAAAGCGCCAAGTTGGCGCTTTTATATTTTATACGGCCTTATTATTCACCGTAACTAGGGCGTGTTGATCTTTGTGGATTGAAATTTGTTCAATCTAGGGGCGATTAAATCGCGGCGTGAGGTTTGTAACCTAGTGGGCT
>NZ_JJNY01000070.1:0-563 GCF_000690035.1 Pseudoalteromonas sp. S3431 | reverse complement strand
TTAATCTACAGGCTCGTTATACGTACTTAAAGTTTGGATGTTAAATTAAACTTTTGTATTAAAAATGGAGTAAATCATGTCGATGAGTTTGTTTGTTGTTTTAGCTCTTGAGATTGAACCAAACACTAGAGAATTAAATCAAACCGCCAATGAACTTGGCTATCTAATTGAGTACTCGCCGAATATCGAGCTAAAAAAACATTCAGGTTTTATCCCTGTCACCCTTGATGGTCAAAAGGCTGGTGTTGAGCTTTATTCTTATTCTACCAATGAACTTCCCGAGCAATTTAAAACATTATTGCCAAACAATTATAAGCAAGGTGTTGTTTATCAATTTAGGTTTGGCGGCAACCCGAAGGAATCTCAAGTAGCTTTTACTTCAGCAATAATTATTAATACTAAATATAATGGTGTTGCTATCGAAGATCAGTCTGGTGCATTATTATCTGTAGAGCAGTTGGCAGAAGCGTTACCATATTTCAGCGCTATGTAGCAGGTACGTATAACAAGTCACTGCAAAGGACTAAAAACAGCTGGCTGTGCTCGTGCCTCGCTATTTTAGC
>NZ_JJNY01000069.1:0-1090 GCF_000690035.1 Pseudoalteromonas sp. S3431 | reverse complement strand
AACGAGCCTGTAGATTAACTCGTTTTTTATTTGTTTTTATTGATAAACAAACCATAGCTGAGTTCCTATTTTGGTTCAATCGATTACTGTATTTTTCATAGAATATAAAAGCTGGTTTGGTATTGTTTTAACTGGCGTTTTGGAAGGATTTACAGGTGTTTCAGTGGCTTTATCTTGGCTTAAAAGGGGTTGCCTCTCTTAATGCATCGTGTTTTGCAGCTTTTCTATATTATGAACAAGGCAATACAGTTGCCATTGCGCATTCACTTTCGTTTGACCCCGTAAGGTCAATTTATTCATCCCTTTATTCACTGTAATGTTTCCGAACACTGGCTCAATACAGCCTAATCGCTTACTGTATTGTCGTCGCCCTATGGGGCTATCTATTTTTACTTTCATTTTGTCTACATAGCTCAGCTTTTTGCGTGATTCATTATTTATAAACTGCACCTGTCGCCCTGTTTTAATAGGCGGCTTTCGCATACATTGCTGTTGTAGCGGGCACGCTTTACAGTCTTTTAAGTAACCGCAGAATCGCGTGTATTGCTGATTGTGACTTTTTACATTTATACCACTTCGCCACATATCATTACCTGCTGGGCAGCGGCATGTTTGGGTTGCTTCATCATAATGAAAATCGTCTGAGGTAAATAATCGTGGCTTGCCTTTACTGCGTTTTAATCGACGCTTTTCTTGCTCTGTTTCGTATGTTTCGCTGTCTTTAAACAGCGGATTTCGTTTTCTAAACTGATTATCCGCAATGTAGGTATCGAACCCGCTTTTCGCCATATATTCAAGGTTCACTTCGCTGTTAAACCCACTGTCTGCGGTGAATTTGATGGTGTGTTTATCTGCCATTTTTTCTGTATTGAGTTTAGCGAGTTGTTGTTTTAACTGCGTAACAGCTGGCTGCAGAGTTTGTTGTTCGCCCACCGAACCCCACGCTTGTGCTTGCAGAATGACCTGATGTTTATCGTCATTAATCGCGATGCCGTTGTAGCCTTGAATTGTCCCTTTTGAGGTCGTCATCTTCGCGCTATCAGGGTCAGTGATATTACTTTTAACAGGTTTGCCTTTACTGCCTGTTTTC
>NZ_JJNY01000068.1:0-279 GCF_000690035.1 Pseudoalteromonas sp. S3431 | reverse complement strand
TGTTTCAGTGGCTTTATCTTGGCTTAAAAGGGGTTGCCTCTCTTAATGCATCGTGTTTTGCAGCTTTTCTATATTATGAACAAGGCAATACAGTTGCCATTGCGCATTCACTTTCGTTTGACCCCGTAAGGTCAATTTATTCATCCCTTTATTCACTGTAATGTTTCCGAACACTGGCTCAATACAGCCTAATCGCTTACTGTATTGTCGTCGCCCTATGGGGCTATCTATTTTTACTTTCATTTTGTCTACATAGCTCAGCTTTTTGCGTGATTCATT
>NZ_JJNY01000067.1:0-39207 GCF_000690035.1 Pseudoalteromonas sp. S3431 | reverse complement strand
AGCCCACTAGGTTACAAACCTCGCGCCGCGATTTAATCGCCCCTAGATTGAACAAATTTCAATCCAAATAATTCAACACGCCCTAGTGGTGCTCAAAACGTGCCACCAACTTCTCACCTTGCTCTTCGCTAATGCGGGCAATTGCATTGAGCATATTAGTTATTTCTCTCCTGTCGTATTCATTTGTGACATGTTCATTGATGTCATCAACAATCGCATTTAAATAATTAAACAAGCTGTTTCGTGCATCAGTGTCTTTGTGTGCAATAAACAAAATGTTTTTAAACGCCTCAAGCACGTTTGTCATTACGTATGCATCGCCTTTGGCGTAATTACGCAGCGGTGTAAAGTTGTCGTGTAATAATTCGTCAAAGCTTGTTTCATGAAGGTATAGCAATGGGGCATTGTCACTGTGCTTAAACGAGTAGTTAATATCGTTAATTGAAAGCCTTTGAATAAGTAAAATGCTCAGCATATCAATTGATTTAACCGCAGTACCTGGATCGTTTATGCCTGGGCTCATTGCTTTAACCGCAATTTCTGATATTTGCGTCAACCCATAACGATAATGATCGCTAATGTATTCTTCTATATAAAAAATAAAGCAGTCGAGAATTTTATTTATCAGCGCTTCATCGCTTGCTATATCTTTATTACATTTTAAAAACGGGTAACCTTTAACTGTAAAATAACCTTGGTTAACAGAGATATATACCTTTATATCTTGCTCTGCCAAAATGGCACACAGCTTATCGGTATGTACGCCTTTATAATATCCCTCTGTTTTACTGACAACAGAGTGCCACTTGCTAAAGTCTGGAAAGTCTTCAACGGGGTTATCTGATTGTCTCTGTATTATTGTTTTAATTTCGTTTTTAGTTTGGCTAAATAAGCCATTTAACACATTATCAACCTGAATAGCACGAGAGATTGAATGTATAAAAAATACAAATAAACCTAATGAAATCAAGCCAAAAATAAGTGCGAACAACACACCAATTGAAGGAATTGCCGTACTGCCACCATCAAGCTTATTAATATTTATAAGCATAATAATTGAGTAAATTATGCTGCCTAAATAAAAACCCAAAACCATTTGGTGTGATTTACGCGTAATAAGCCCTGGCACTACGCGAGGCGATAAACTCGCACTGGCCGAATTTAAAACAACCATTACCATCGAAAAACTAAACACGGTAAGCGAAATAATACTGCCTGCTAAAGTGCTTAAAATAGTACGCGCGTTTTCGGCGCTATCAACAAGTACAACCGATATAAACGATTTTAGCTGCTCAATAGGGGCTAAATATTCAACCGACATAGTTATAATGGCAAATACTAAAAAGCCCACTGAAAGCATAGAAGGGTAAAAGCCAATACTGTTAATCATTTCACGGTAACTGTCGGCTACTTTGCGAGGTACAAACATAAAATCCTTATGTAATTTTCTACTTACTTAATACCCTTAGCTTAGCATAGGCATTTATTAAACTTCTGATAATGCTGCTCAAATTTATATGTTATTATCACGCCCACAATAATAAAGCGCATGCTTATGCGATAAAATAACAGGAAAACGCCATGATCATTTCAACTTATGCTGCATTACTTGCATTGTTTTACATTTATTTGAGCTTTAACGTAATAAAAGTGCGCCGCGCGGAGCAGATATCACTTGGTGATAGTGGTAACGCAACGCTGCAACGTGCTGTGCGTGCCCATGCTAACTTTATGGAGTACGTGCCAATTGCTTTAATTTTACTTTTTTTGGCAGAATACCAAGGGCTTGCTAGCCATTACTGTCATATATTAGGTGGTGCATTATTAATAGGGCGTGTGTTTCAAAATATAGGCATAGTAGAAAAAAACCTGAAATATCGCCAAATTGGAACTATTGCGACATTTTTAGTGATTATTGTTAGCGCCTTTGTATTGCTAGTAACACGTGGCTAATTAAAGAAAAGTTAATGAGCAAAATATTTATAATAGGTTTACCGCGTACCGGCACAACCAGTGTGTGCCACGCATTTTTAGAGCTTGGTATTACAACGGCGCATACCGCGTATACTAATGCCTGTTTTGAAAATGCCAGCGCAATTGCCGACACTCCCATATTTAACGATTTTAAAGCGCTTGATATTCATTATCCAAACTCTAAGTTTATTTATTTAGAGCGCGAATTGAGTGCGTGGCTTGCATCAATAAAGCAGCTTTTAACGCGTATGCACACTAATTTAACGCGCGGCGACGGGGGCTTTAATATTCATATAAAACGCTGTTATTTAAACACATTTAGTGAGCTTTCGCTTAATAATATTAGCGACGATAGTTACTTAACTCACTGCTATAAAACACATTTTAATGACGCTCAAACGTACTTTAATAACCGCGACAACGATTTTTTATCCATTGATATAGCAAAACCAGAAAGCTACAAAAAGTTATGCAACTTTTTAGCATTAAAAAGTGATAAAACTGATTTTGAAAAAATGAATATGGGCGGTAAAGTCACCGCATGGAACGATATTAAACACCCGTTAAAAGTTGAATCTACGGCTAAAGGGCGCATAGATAAATTACTGCCTTACAAGATTTTTTAAATCAAATACGTTAAAATCCCCCGCATTATTATTTAAGTTGTACAGAACATGTTTGAATTAAAATATCACACCCCATTTGAATGGACCGAAGTTGTCCTTGCTGACTTTAATACTTTTTTACAAGATCACGCCGCTGCAGAAAAAAAAGCATCGGGTATGGCTATGTCTATGCTTTCGCATTACCCAGACAAACGTAAATTAGTAAAAGCTATGACCGACTTAGCGCTAGAAGAATTAATACATTTTAAACAAGTACTTAAATTACTTTTAGAGCGTGATGTAAACTTAGGCGATGACAAAAAAGATCCGTATATAAAACAAATTCGTGCACTGTTTAGACATGGTCGTGATGGTTTTTTAATGGACCGATTACTGGTTGGCGGTGTAATTGAAGCAAGAGGGCACGAGCGTTTTTCTTTAGTTGCACAAGCACTTCCTGAGGGTAAAGAAAAAGACTTTTATGTTGCTATCGCTAAATCAGAAGAAAAGCATAAAAATCTTTTTGTTGAACTTGCTTACGAGTACTTCGAAAAAGAGGAAGTGGATATACGTTTAGAAGAATTGCTTATAGCTGAAGCAAAAATCTGTGAAAGCATCCCGTTCACGGCAGCACTGCATTAAAACTATTTTAGTTAAACTGTAAAACATAGATAATCAAGTCTGTGTTTTACTTCCTATACAGTAAAAACACCCGCCTTTCTGAACCTCACGGATAACAGCTTAATAAAATTAATTTTGCATCGCAATTTGCTAATCACAATTAAAAATCTTATTGAGCAGTAAATAAGTTACTAATTTTAAACATAAACTACTTGGGCCAATAATTGCTTTATATAAAGAGCAGTGGTTATATATTATTAAGTAAATTCTTCAAGCTGCCGATATATACCTACATAGTAAGTAATTAATTTTATATAAGTTACAAACTCAAAAAATACCAGGAGTAAATTATCAATGTCATCAGAAAGTAATGTTAAAGAGTTTGTAAAACCAAAGCCAGCTAATAAAGCGATGCCGAATAACATTTCCTCCATAACACAAAGCCAAAATAAACTTATCAATGTATTGTTGGTAGATGACGATCTTTTAATTGAGATTGTTATAAAAAAAATGCTTGAAGATGAATGTTTTAACGTTGATTTTGCTTCAAGTGCGGCAGAAGCACTTATTATGGTTTCACAAAATAATTATGACATTATTTTAATGGATATAATTATGCCTGAATTTACGGGCACAGATGCGATGCTAAAAATAAGAAAGCACATTGATAAAACCACAACAAAAATTATTGCACATACTTTTAGTGAAAATAAATATATTAATTTAGGTTTTGATGGCCAATTATTAAAACCAGTTAAAAAAAATGTGCTTATTGAAAATATTAAATCCTTATTGGACTGATTTATAAAAAACAGTAGGGCGGTAAACTATTTTTTATTTATAGCTTACTAAAAATGAAATTGTAATTTTCAAAGCGCTAATATTATTTAGCGATTTTGTGTATATTAAACCTTTAATTTATTTAAACTTGTAAAAATCCTTTAATAACAATAATTACTTCAAATTATTCCTTCAAAGTATTAGCAACTTCGCTTTTGTAATTGTTGCAAATATAAGAGCAAACGTTTCACACTTCTTAAAGTGGTTTAACAATCACAATTATCAAACTCTATAATAATAAAAACAAATAAACTTACTTAGCCTTAAGCCCAGGTATCACAAGGGTTTTACTTTAAATTATTATAATTTTTTAATAACTAATAAATGCTCATCTTGGGATGGAATTTGCTTTATAAGGCTATATTCAAATTTTATAGTTTAATAAACATTATAATTTTTTAAATTAACGAGGCACAAGCATGAGCAAAACACAGTACGTTACAGTAGAAGGTCATCAAATTGCTTATCAAGAAATGGGACAAGGAACACCTTTATTATTGATACACGGTATTCCGACTAATAAATTTTTATGGCGAAATGTGATGCCAAAACTTGCATCAAAATATCGGGTAATAGCACCAGATTTACTTAACTTTGGTGAATCAGATATGCCAAGTAACACTGATGTATCTATAAATGCGCAATGTAGAATAATATGTAAGTTTATAGAAGAACTCGGTATTTCTAAAGTTAATATTGCTGCACATGATATTGGTGGTGGTGTTGCTCAATTAATGGCTGTAAATCATCCGGAAAAAGTAAACGGGTTGGTTTTAATTGATAGCGTGTGTTTTGATTCTTGGCCAATACCAGAATTTGAACCTTTGCTAGAACCAGGTGTAGAAGAAAAAACAACGGTAGCCGAATTTGTTGATACATTAAGAGATTTCATGCCCAAAGGCGTTTACGACTCGAGTGTAATGACTGAAGAGTTGATGAAAATATACTTAGCACCATGGAGTAATGAAAAAGGAAAAGCCGCTTTATTTAGTAACATGCGTAGGCTCAATAAAGAATATACCGAAGCTATTACAGGCGATCTTAAAAGCTTACCTCATGAAACACTTATAATATGGGGTAAAGAAGACAAGTTTCAAAAGCCAAAGTATGCACCAATGTTAGAAGAAGCAATTCCAAATTCGTCATTGGTTTGGATAGATAAAGCCGCTCATTGGGTTATTGATGAACATCCAGATAAAGTGTCTGAGCTTATTAGTGAATTTATGAATGATAAAACATTCTAGTAAATTAGTAGGATAATTTAAAAACCATTATTTTCAATAACTTAGATTTAATTAGGTAAAGTAGCTATTAGGTAATCATTGTTTATACCGCTTGATAATATTAATAACCAAGCGGTATTTTTATATGTTCAAGAAGCTAATACCGTAAATGGGTAAGGCACTAACTATTAAGATAAGTAGGTTAATGCTTATTAAACAGTCAAAATATCGCGTTTATACGTTAATTAATGAAGGTGAGTAACTTGGTTATGTATTTATTTGCGCTATTTAACATAATATAAATTATAGGTAGTTAATGTATACATAGAAAGAGCGCTTAAATGCGTCCTCGCTATGTCCAATACTAGACGGTATCGGACATTAGGTGGTTTTATTACAATAACAGGTATTACTAATACAGATACTTTATTTCTCAATTTGTTTAATCAATACTTAATAAACGCTCAGCTGTATATTCGTTAGTGATTAATCCACTGATCATGTTTGACCTTACTGCGCCCAAAATGGCTAACACTTTTTCTTCACCAGCAGCTATCGCATAAATCTGTTTGTTAGCATTTGTTTTTAATGGCGTACTTGCTACACGCTGATTAACTGTGCAATCTAAAAGCTTACCGTTTTTATCAAACACCCAACTAATCATTTCACCAACGGCACCAAGATCTTGTAACTCTTTAAGTTCTTGCGCATCAATAAAACCATCTATATGTAATGGCGATTTTTCACCTAAGCTACCAATACCCACAAATGTTACATCGGCATCTTTAGCGAGTTTTAAATTACCGGTAATATTTTGTTGTGCATGTAACTGTTCTTTTTCTTCAATACTTCTTGGTAAAACTGGCAATGGCATTGGGTAATGTTTTGCATTGGTGTGTTCGGCCATTCTTACTACAACATCATAAGGTGAAGCCGATCCATCCAAAGCCATATTACCTAGCATTGCTACAATTTTATGTTGCGGACAATCAACAGTTCTTAGCTCATCCACACATGAACGTAAAACTCGACCGGTTCCCATAGCAAGTACTTTGGGTTGTTCTGATTTTAAATGACGTTCTATTTCAGCCGCGCCAGCTTGAGCCAAACCTAATGTAGACGATGGTTCAGACGGATCGCTCGGTACAACTTCGCACGAATCTAACCCAAAACGGCTTTTTAATTTTTCGGCCAAATCCATACATTTAGCAATCGGGTGGTCAAGTCTAACTTTAATTAATCCTTGGCTCACAGATAATGCGACCATTCTTTGTGCAGATTGGCGAGATATATTTAGCTTTTTAGCAATTTCATCTTGTGTGTTACCGCCAACATAATATAACCACCCTGCTCTGGCTGCATCATCTAGCTTTCTAATTTCTGTATTTGATAGCTTTACCACGTAAACCTCTTAAAATAGAAGGAAAACTAAGTCCTTATTTTCATTACATAATTTCAATTATATGTGCTGCTATATAAATTATTTGATTAATTTTGGAGTATCTATTTATTAATAACGTTTTTGTTATTTATAGTTGTAAATATACCATTCCTTAATAAAAAATACCTAGGTTTCATAGGATTATGTAATTAGAATTTAGTTAATAGCACCATTATAAAGGTGCTATTTAAGGTAATTAAAAATTGGCTCTAGCGAATTGTTAAACCGTTATTATCAAACTTTAATACTTTATCAGCCGGTGCGCTTAGGTAAATACTGTCGCCATATTTTAACGGACAATCACCATCTGCTTTTACTGTTACGGTCCCTTTGCCTTCAATATTTATATGTAAAAAGCTCTCCGATCCTAAATGCTCAATTACACCGACAGTACCAGCCCACGTTCCTTGCTCAGTAGAGAGTGTTATATGCTCTGGTCGTATACCAATACAACTAACATTCGCATCTTCATTTTGTGGAGCATCTATAAAGTTCATTTTTGGAGAGCCAATAAAACCAGCTACAAATTTGTTTACTGGGTTTTTATAAAGCTCTAAAGGTGTGCCTACCTGTTCAATAATACCGGCATTAAATACCGCGATTCTATCTGCCATTGTCATAGCTTCAACCTGATCGTGCGTAACATAAATCATTGTTGTAGCTAAACTTTTATGTAATTCAGATATTTCTAAACGCATATTTACACGTAGTGACGCATCAAGGTTTGAAAGTGGTTCATCAAATAAAAATGCCGAAGGCTGACGAACAATTGCGCGCCCTATCGCTACACGCTGGCGCTGACCACCCGATAATTGCCCAGGCTTTCGGTCTAAATAATCGGTCAAATTAAGAATTTTAGCGGCGTTAGCAATTTTACTTTCGATTTCTGCTGGGCTAACTTTGGCTCTTTTTAAAGGGAAAGCAATATTGTTACGCACTGTCATATGCGGATACAACGCGTAGGATTGAAACACCATTGCTAAGCCTCTTTTTGCAGGCGGTGTTTTTGTAGCGTCAATGCCGTCAATTTCTATATTACCACTGGTGGTATCTTCAAGCCCTGCTATCATACGAAGTAATGTCGATTTACCACAGCCTGATGGCCCAACAAATACGATAAACTCACCGTCTTTAATTTCTAGATCGAGTGGTTTAATTACGTTAACTTCATCAAAGTTTTTAGTGACTTGTTTTAGTGTGATGCTGCCCATGTGTATTCTCCTATTTTACTGCGCCGAAACTTAATCCACGCACTAATTGTTTTTGACTAAACCAACCAAGTATTAAAATTGGCACAATGGCCATGGCAGATGCTGCCGATAACTTAGCGTAAAATAACCCCTCAGGGCTTGAGTAACTGGCAATAAATGCCGTTAAAGGTGCAGCATTTGCAGCGGTTAAAATAAGTGTCCAAAATGCTTCGTTCCACGACAAAATTACATTTAACAATAGCGTTGAGGCTATACCCGGTAAGGCTATTGGTAATAGAACATGGAATATTTCTTCACCAATTGTTGCGCCATCCATACGTGAAGCTTCAAGTATTTCGTTTGGTATTTCTCTAAAGTAGGTGTACAGCATCCATACCATTATTGGTAAGTTAATGAGTGTCATTACAATCACTAAACCTAATTTTGTATCGAGTAGCGCAAAGTCTCGAAACAATAAATAAATCGGAATAAGTACCCCTACTGGCGGTAACATTTTGGTTGAAAGCATCCACATTAATAAATGCTTTGTTTTTTTAGTTTGTACAAAAGCCATAGACCAAGCTGCAGGTACAGCAATTAATAAACCCAGCAAACTTGAACCTAACGATATAACCACAGAGTTCCAAAAATGGTTAAAGTATGGCGAACGTGACAGTACATCGCGGTAATTTTCGAGCGTCCAATCAAACGCATATAAGCTTGGGCTTGCTGAAATTGCTTCAGCTTCCGTCTTAAAGCTGGTGATTAACGTCCATAAAATTGGAAAGAAAATCATGCCGCTTATTGTCCATGCAGCAATGGTATAAATTAGTTTGGAACGACGGCTATCTTTTATAGTCATAATTAACCCTCCAAGTTTTTGCCAATTAAGCGCATTAAAAATATAGCGACTATATTTGCAATAATAACTGCAACTATGCCCCCTGCCGAACCGCCACCTACATCAAATTGAAGTAGTGATTGCGTGTAAATTAAGTACGTAATATTGGTCGACGAATAACCAGGGCCGCCACTAGTTGTAACTAATATTTCAGCAAAGATTGACAGTAAAAATATAGTTTCGATTAAAATAACAGCGGTTATAGCGCGCGATAAGTGCGGCAAAACGATGTAAAAAAACTTACTAAATGGCCCAGCTCCATCTAAATCAGCCGCTTCTAATTGTTCACGGTCTAATGATTGTATTGCTGTTAGCAGTATTAATGCTGCAAATGGTAACCACTGCCAAGACACAATTATGATGATTGAAAATAACGGCATTTGAGCAAAAAAGTCGATAGGTTCAAAGCCAAGCCAAATTGCAAAGTGTGCAAATAAGCCATTAACTGGGTTCATTAGCATATTTTTCCATACCAATGCCGACACAGTTGGCATTACAAAAAATGGGGCTAGTACCATAATGCGAACGTAATTTCGTCCCCATATTGCTTGGTCTAGTAAAATAGCTAAGCCAATACCACCACATATAGTGATAAGTAAAACCCCAGTTACTAGATAAAGCGTGTTAAAAAATGATTCAAAAAAAGCCGGATCAGTTAGGAAAAATTCATAGTTTAAAAAGCCTACAAACTCTTTATCCCCAGGAACGAGTAAGTTGTAATCAATAAATGAAAAATACAGTGTCATACACAGCGGAACTATCATCCAAGCAAGTAATAAAATTACACTAGGAAGAAGCATAAACCGAGCAAGCGTGCGCGAGTTAGTTGTTGCCATAAAGGTGACCTTAAAAAAGCCAATTCTATTTACTTGTTAACTATCAAGTGAAAATCAGAAACCCTTGATAGTGTTTATAACTAACAAGTAAATAGAATTGACATAAAATATTGGGTAAGTTTGAGTACTTACCCGCCCATTACATGCTATTTAGGATAGCGAGCTTTACGCATTGTTCGCTCAACGAGGTGCTGAGACGTACTAAGTGCTTGCTTAACGGTCATTTGGCCAGTTAATGCTGCTGAAAATTGTTGCCCAACAGCTGTACCAATTCCTTGAAACTCAGGAATAGCAACAAACTGAATACCTACATAAGGCACCGGTTTAACGGTTGGATTTTTAGGATCTGCAGATTGAATAGAATCTAAGGTAATTTGCGCAAACGGTGCTGCGTCCATGTACTTTTGATTACTGTAAAGTGATTTACGTGTACCTGGCGGTACTTTTGCCCAACCTTTTTTGTCGGCTACAAGTTGAGTGTATTCTTTAGATGTTGCCCAGCTAATAAATTTCATTGCGGCATCTGGTTTTTTGCTGCTTGCCGGTATTGCTAAAGTCCAAGACCATAACCAGTTACCGCGTTTACCTAGGCCATTATCTGGCGCAAGTGCAAACCCTACTTTATCGGCAACTTCTGAATCTTTTTTGTTAGTAACAAATGCGCCTGCAACGGTTGCATCAATCCAAATACCACATTTTCCGGTTTGAAATAGTGCAAGGTTTTCATTAAAACCGTTTGCAGATGAACCAGCAGGACCAGATTCTTTCATCACATCGACATAATACTGAAGGGTATTTTCCCACTCTGGGGTATTAAACTGAGGTTTCCAATTTTCATCAAACCAACGCGCACCAAACGAATTAGCCATGGATGTAATAAGCGCAACGTTTTCGCCCCAACCTGCTTTACCACGTAGACAAAGGCCATAAACACCTTCTTTTTTATCTGTCATCGCTTTAGCAGCTTTGCGTATAAAGTCCCATGTTGGGGCTTTAGGCATAGTCAGCCCTGCTTTTTCCATTAAGTCAGTGCGGTACATAACCATTGAGCTTTCGCCATAAAATGGCGCAGCATAAAGTTTGTCATTAATCGTTAAACCGCTTCGAATTGCCGGAATTAAATCGTCTAAATCGTAGTTTTCACCTAAATTATCCAGCTCTTTTAGCCAATTTTGCTTGCCCCAAATTGGTACTTCATAAGTACCTATGGTCATAACATCGTATTGGCCGCCTTTTGTTGCAACATCGGTTGTGACACGTTGGCGAAGAATGTTTTCCTCTAGAGTGACCCATTTTAGATCTATATCCGGGTTTTGGCTGGTAAAGTCACTGCTTAATTCTTTCATGGTGATCATGTCACCATTGTTAACAGTCGCTATTGTAATTGTTTCTTTTGCCGCAGCGCCCATGCTTATAAAGCCACACGCGAGCATAATTAATTTATTTTTCATCGGGTATTCCCCATACACGTTATGTTTTAACAAGTGCTATTAAATTTCAATCTATTACCAATTCTATTTATGGCAGTTTTAACGCATAAAACTGCCCGCAAAGTGCCTTTTTAGGTCCTTTGTTTAAATAGTTAGACTAGTTGGATAATGATTTAAAATTTAACAGATATTTCAGAAGTGAAGCCGTCAAATCCTTTACCGATTTGTCCGCCCGAATTAACACCTTCTTCTTGGTTAACATACTCAACTTTTAAAAGCGTTTTATCGTTAAACCAGTAACCTGCGGCTACTTGAATACGCTCTACTGTGTTGTCTGTTTGTTCAATTAAGTCGGAAGTGTTTTCGGCTTCTGCATAACGAGCCGCTACATATAGTTTTTTAGGGATTAGATATTGTTGTGCTTCAAACACGAAGTACTCAACCGATGAGTCGCCTTCTATTACACTGTTTGAATCAAAAGTAGTGCCATTTTCATCAGCTATGCCGTTTGTACCAAAGTAGGTAATACCGGCAACTGCATTACCAGCGGCATCTGCAAACGTGTAGTCATCAGATGATTTACCAACCATAAAAATTAAGCTAGTTTCGTCAGATGGTTGATAAGCTAAGTTAAGCTGGATGATTGATTGCTCAAGCCCTGGCATTGCGCCAACGTGAGTGTCACGCTCATTCGAAGGTGACGCTGAGAAATTATAGTTTTCACCATCGCCAAAGCGATAGTTTGTTGTGGTTACACCATCAAGACTTGCTACGCCATTTTCAAAACGTAACTGGTCGCCTTGATTCGCTTTTAATAAGTTTAAACCTGCTTTAAAGCCACCTTCAAATTCTAAAGTACCTTGAAGTCGGTAGTTATAACCTCTGTCTTCTTGAAATGCTTCACCGAAACTTGAAGTCGTAATGTGACCTGTGACATTATACGCACGTACTACACCACTATCGAAAGTTTCGCTGTAACTTAGCTGTGCACCGTTTTCTGCGGTTGCGTAATCGGTAATACCATTACCAATAAGAGCATTACTTTGGTTATCTGCGCCGTCTTGAAAACCTTTAAATTGAAAAGGCGATCCACCAATGTTACCTAAACGCAGTGTTAAATTTGCGTTTTCTTTTGGTGTGCCATAAAGGCCTAGTAAGTCAAATTCAACACCTGCAAAATCGTTGTGAAATGAAAAGTCACGATCTTCACCACCAAAGTCATTAGGCTCTTCTGCAATATCTATATCGGCAGTAATGAACTCGTTAATATGAAATTTAAGCATTAGATTTGCTCTAATACGGCCAAATCCTGATTCTTGTTCTTCATCTTCTGGACGAAATGCACCGTCTTTAGCCTGAATTGACTGAAAGTTTTGCATTAGTAAAAAGTCTACGTCAACGCGATCTAAATATTCAGAAATATCAGCCTGTGCTGGAGCCGATGTAGCCATAGCTGCCGCTATGAGAGAAATTGCAAATTTAGTCTTTTTATTATTCAACATAATAAGCTCTTTATTGAGTGTGGTGTGTGATGCCAACTTTATTAAATTGCATATTCATTTAATGAAATTGGTATTAATTCAGTGTGTATAGATGAGGCCAATTGAGCAAAACATTAAATAGTTAATGAAATTGCACTTGTGGGCATAAGCTCATCTGGTGAGCATAATCACAGAATGAATTTAGAAGGTCAACGATTTTTTATTACAAAACGTTTACAAAAAATCGAATTTATATGTAAATATTTTTGAATCAATAAGTTAAGTAGCAAATTTGTTACATCAAATTTTGAGGAAATAAGGTTCTGGATTAAGGAATTTGTTGTAGATACATCATTATTGCTCAATACAATTCATGTAAACATAAGTTAGTAGAAAATATAAAAGCAGGTGATCCTTTTAAAATAGGCTGTTGGTCAGACCTATAAACTGTTTATTTATTAGTGTTTTTTAAGTAACGTTCTTGAGCTTATGAAGGGGTTAGCTTAGTATTAAAGCACTTAGATGTATTCAAAATAGAAGTAACCTACATATGGAATTTGTTCGCCCGCTAGAGCCCATCCTCATCATTGACGATGTTAAAGAAATACGTGATTACCTAAACCAGATTTTAACCGAACTAGGTTATGAAGATATTTTAGAAAGTGTAGACTTTAGTTCAGCTAAACCGGTTATTGATGAAAAATCGCCTAATGTAATATTTTTAGATGTAGATTTACCTGACTCTGATGGCACAGATATCCTAGAGTTTATTAATATTACCTACCCTCACGCACACGTTGTAATGTGCTCTGGTCATAACAGTTTTGAAAATGTGCAAAACACGTGGGAGCTAGGTGCTAAAGGGTTTATTGCGAAACCATTTAATGCAAAAAAAGTAGACACCGTAATGAAGCGCCTCGAACTAATAGAATAATAATAAGGTTAGCATGCAAAGTACTGTTACTGCGATTATAGAAGATCTTTCGAGTGTTATATTTGGTAAACAACAACAAATAAAACTGGCACTTACATGCTTATTTAGCGAAGGGCATTTACTCATTGAAGATTTGCCAGGTATGGGGAAAACCACTCTTTCTCATGCATTGTCAGCTGTGTTAGGTTTATCGTATCAGCGTATACAATTTACCAGTGATCTTCTGCCAGCCGATATTTTGGGTACTAATGTATTTAACTCTACCGAGCACAGTTTTACGTTTCATAAAGGCCCTATTTTTAGCCAAGTTGTTTTAGCTGATGAAATAAACCGTGCTGGCCCTAAAACACAAAGTGCGTTGCTTGAAGCAATGGAAGAACAACAAGTAACAGTTGATGGAAAAAAATATACGCTGCCAAATCCATTTTTTGTGATTGCAACACAAAACCCGCTTTATCAATCAGGTACCTACCCGTTACCTGAGTCGCAATTAGACCGATTTTTAATGCGCATTAGCTTAGGTTTTCCTCCTAAAGAAGCCGAAAAACGCTTAATTTTGAATATGCAAAAACGAGATTACAGTCAGTTACCTAAGCGTATTGACCAACAAGAGTTAGCGGCAATTCAAAGCCAGATAAGCCAAATTACTTTAAGTAGCCCGGTTATTGACTACATTATAGAGCTTGTTAATTACACACGCACAAGCAACGCTTTTGCTGCATCGTTATCACCTCGAGCCAGTATGGCTCTGGCTAAAGCGGCTAGGTCGTGGGCCTTTATTGATGGTCGTGATTTTGTAATGCCAGAAGATGTTCAAGCCGTATTTGCAAGTGTGTGTCAGCATCGATTAGGTTTGCATAATGAGTCAGGTGAAGCGCAAGTAAACGATATTTTAAAAAACATATTAGTTCCGGTATAAATTTTTATGCCAAAAAAAACAGCTAAGCGCCCTTCTTTATTTAAGTCATTTAAGCAAAGTGTATTTAATAAGTTATTAAAAAATAAACATTTAAAAAACTCAATTACACTTGAACACAGAACAATTTATGTATTGCCATCATCCCTAGGTTGGTACTTTGTAATTGTGGCAATTTTAAACTTTGTGATGGGCATTAATTATCAAAATAATTTAATTTTAATAATGTCTTATCTTATGTTTGTGGTGATGATTATTGCTGTATTAATGGGCTACAGTAACGCTAAAGGCTTAACAGTTAAATTTAAAGATGCATTTAGTAGCTACGCTCCTCAAAAACCGAGTATTGTATTTGAATTACAAAGCCCTTCTGTTACCCAATCTATTAATTTAACATATCAAGGTAGTGAGCAAACTCACAAACATACCGGCCAAGTTGATAGTAAACCTCAGTTACTTACACTCAACTTACCCTACAGCTCACGCGGTAAGTACTCAGTGCAACGTATTAAAATAGCGAGTAACTATCCCTTTGGCTTAATAACTGTTTGGAGCTACATTCAATTACAAGAAGGTGTATTTGTATATCCGTCGCTTGAACAAGTACACAGTGATGCGCATGTTTCTATGCTTGATGAGCAAGCCGATAAAGGTATTTCTACACAATCTGGTAGCGAAGAGTTTGAGTCTCTTATCCCACATTTACCAGAGATGGGCTTGCAAAGAGTGTCGTGGAAGCATTACGCAAAAACACAGCAGTTGTTAGTTAAAGAGTTTGTAGACTTTAAAACAGCAAATGCGCTTCTCGATTTTACGTTAATGAATGGAGATACAGAGCAGCGCTTAAGCCAGTTATGCTTTTTAGTGTGTGAAGCAACCGAAAAACCCCCCCCTTTTATGTTAAAGCTACCGAATAAAACAATAAATACAAATACCGGACAGCAACATAAGCAGCAATGCTTAGAATTATTATGCTCATTTAATGGTGATGTGTAATGGACATACTTAAAAACGAAAAAGTAATAAATTATTCGCTGTCTTTTATATATGCATGTTTGATTGTATTTTTTGTATCACATTTACCGCTTGTTTTTGTTGGTGTACTTTCACTTATTTGTGCCTGGAATTTTTACATAACGCTGTGTAATAAACCAAAGCCAAATACTTGGCTGGCAAATATACTCGCAGGTGTGTCATTAGGTTTAATGCTCTACACAGTAGGCATGTCGGATACGGTTATTTTATTTGTGGCCATGCTGCTACTTGCTAGTTTATTTAAGCTGCTGCAGGCTAAAACCAAAAAACACTATCATGTAATTACAACGCTTACGTTTTTTTCACTCTCATCGGTGTATTTATTTAACCAAAGCATTTTAACGACTTTAACTGTAAGTAGTTTATACATATTAAACTTTGCAGTACTTGGCCTACTCGAGTCCAAACATAATTTAAAAATAGCCTCTAAACAAAGCGGTAAACTGCTACTTTTAGCGCTTCCTTTAGCTATATTTTTACTGCTTTTTTTACCAAAAATGTCCGCCTTTTGGCAGCTTCCTGGGCCTAAGCTTGCTAAAACAGGGCTTTCTGAACAAGTCGATCCATTCGATATTGCAAAGCTTTCAAACTCAGATGAACTTGTGTTTAGAGCTAAATTTAATGAAGAAAAACCTGTAGCGCCTTATTATTGGCGAGCAATAGTCCATGATGAGTTTAATGGCAATGCGTGGCTTACGTCTGACTTTTTAAAATATAATAATGTAAAAACAAATACGCAGAGCGAAAATGATGAGCAACTTATTGCAAGCTACTCAGTTATTACAGAGCCTGCTACACAAAAATGGCTCTATGGTTTAGCCTATTCCAGTAGTAACTCACAAAATGTTGAAGGTAATTCGCTAGGTTTATTGCGTAAAAAAAGTCGCCAAGCTAAAAACTTACAATACGATGTAAATAGCTTTAACTTCACAACTTTACCGCTTGGCGAATTTGAAGAAAAACGCTACAAATACCTCGCTTATAAAAAGAATGTAAAAACATCATCACTTGCTAAAACCTTAAAGCAAAATACACACTCTGATCGCGATTTTTATAACCGCTTATTACAATACTTTGCAGGTACGGGATTTACTTACACATTAACTCCCACGCCTATGAGCGGCGATAACACCATAGATCAATTTTTATTTGAAAACCAACGTGGCTTTTGTGGCCACTATGCCAGTGCCGCCGCGTACATTTTTAGAACCGCAGGTATACCCGCTCGACTAGTAAGTGGCTATTTAGGCGGTGAATTAAACCAAGATAATAATACGCTCACTGTTCGCCAGTACGACGCACATGCATGGGTAGAAGTATATTTACAAAACGAAGGTTGGGTTATTTTTGATGCAACTGCTGTTGTCGCACCAGAGCGTTTAAATGGTTCACTTTCGCAAAACGAAGAGCTGAATGACGAATTTAAAAGTAACCTTGATTTTGGTTTCGTGAGTTTAAGTAGTTTCCCCGCTATTAATTGGTTAAGGTTAGAACTTGAAAATCTCGATTATCAATGGTCTAGCTGGGTACTTGGTTTTGACGAAGAAAAACAAAATGATTTTTTAAAATCAATTTTTGGTAGTAAAAACATTTGGCTTGTACCATTAATGGTTTTACTAACAGCTGGTTTTTGTTTTATAGGTTATTTTATTTATTTAAACTTACCAAAACGCCCAGCTAAATTAGCGCCTATGGTTAAAGAGTTTTATGAAGTAAAAGCATGGGCTAAAAAACAAAAAATAAATACACCCGATAATTTAACACCGAGTCAGCAGTTAGACTTTTTTGCTGGTCAACTTCCTCATTCTGCACAATCTATAAACACTTTTAGGCAGTTATTTAACCAAGTACGCTATGGTAAAAAACCTTTTACGAAAGAGCGTAAAACTCAGGCTAAAGATCTGATAAAATTAATTAAAATTTCCAAATAGAGAATACTATGAATGCTGTTGTTATAGGCGTTATTTTAATGCTCGGGCTATCTCTGGCTCGCGTTAACGTCATTGTTGCCATGATAATAAGCGCGTTAGTTGCAGGTCTTACTGCAGGCTTGGGTATAAAAGAAAGTGTTGATGCATTTAACTCTGGCCTTTCTGCCGGAGCTGAAATTGCACTAAGTTATGCCATGCTCGGCGCGTTTGCCGTTGCGATTTCTAAGTCGGGTTTAACACGCATTCTCGCTGATAAGTTACTTGCTAAAGTAAATACTAAAGGCAGCGGGAATGAAACGTTTTTAAGTTACTTCATTTTATTAATTATTTTAGGTTGTGCGATTTCTTCGCAAAACTTAGTACCCGTACACATAGCGTTTATTCCTATTTTAATCCCGCCGTTACTCGTTGTTTTTAATCAGTTAAGATTAGACAGGCGTGCTATAGCGTGTATTTTAACATTTGGGTTAGCAACGTCTTACATGGTGCTACCTTATGGTTTTGGCGGTATTTATTTATACTCTATTTTGCACAAAAACCTGGTCGATAACGGCTTAGAGATTGTAAATACACAAGTTCCTATGGCGATGATAATTCCTGCATTAGGTATGTTTGTTGGATTACTTATTGCGGTATTTATTACCTACAGAAAACGTCGTGAATACACCGAGCTCCCATTAACAACTGTGAGTAAATCAGCTGAAGTAGAAAACCCTAGAAAAGTAATGATTGTCGGGCTTTTTGCAGTACTTGCCTCCCTTGTTGCACAAAACCTAAGTGGCTCAATGATTTTAGGTGGCTTAGTAGGTGTAATGATATTTAGTGTTTTCGGTGTAGTTAAGTGGGAAGAAAACGGCGACGTATTTAGTAAAGGCGTTGCGATGATGGCCATGATTGGCTTTATTATGATATCGGCACAAGGTTTTGCATCGGTTATGCAAGCCACTGGCGATGTAGCAAGCTTAGTACACAGCGCAGCCGCCCTTTTTGATGGTAATAAACCCCTTGCTGCCGGTGTTATTTTGTTAGTCGGGTTATTAATTACAATGGGAATTGGCAGTTCGTTTTCAACAGTGCCTATTATTGCAACTTTGTTTGTTCCTTTATGTTTAGACCTTGGCTTTTCTGTTATGGCTACCGCTGCACTTGTTGGTACTGCGGGCGCTTTAGGTGATGCAGGCTCCCCTGCTTCAGATTCAACGCTTGGCCCAACATCGGGTTTAAATGCCGATGGCCAGCACGACCATATTAGAGACTCTGTTATTCCAACGTTTATTCACTTTAACATTCCGCTGCTAATATTTGGCTGGATTGCAGCAATGGTGCTTTAAGATGTATTTATATAAGTGTTAATAAATGTGATTAAAAGCTAAATATAACTAAAAAGGTATATTAAAAGCATACCTTTTTAGTATCCAAATCCAGCAACTCACACCCCTATCAATTCCCCCCAGTTTGATTACTTTCTCTTAGTTAATACTAGCTCTGTTGTTGAGGTTATACTTAATGAATATTTAGTATGATGTGTTCTTTTACTGGTTTTATATAAGCACCAATTAAGGTGCTTATATAAATTTACTTTAGCGTATATTCAAAGCTTTAAGTTAATCAAAACCATAAATCATTTTGTCGCATACTACCGGAGTCGGTCTGTGGTTATCATCAACTGCAACAAACGTAAAGCTGCCACTAATGGCTGAATGCTTATCGTCTTTGTGCATAGTTTCTAATAATATATCTACATCAACTTTTAAGCTGGTGTTACCTACATGCACTACTTTAGCTATTAACTCTGCAAAAGTACCTGCTGGTATGGCCTCTTTAAAGTCGACTCTATCAGAAGATATAGTTACCAAAGGCTTACGGCAAAAACGAGTCGCTGCTATAAATGCCACTTCATCCATCCACGCCAGTGCATCACCACCAAATAAAGTATTGTGATGATTAGTACGCCCTGGAAACACGGTTTTAGTTACCGATGTGGTTGAGTCTTCAATACGCTGAGCAATTATTGCATCGCGATTTACGTCAGTCATAATCTCTACTTTTTGTTTGCTAATGTATCTTGCATTAGTAATGCTGGATCAAGGCGTTCGCCTTTCCAGTTAAAACGCCAATCTAGGTGAGGACCCGTTACACGCCCTGTTGCACCAATTTCAGCCACTTTGTTACCTTGCTCAATTTTATCACCCACTTTTACATCAAGCTTACTTAAGTGAATGTAAGTTGAGGTAATACCATGGCCATGATCAATAATTAATGTACCGCCTGAGTAGTATAAATCAGGTTCAGCAAATACCACGGCACCACTAATAGGCGCGTAAACAGGAGAGCCTGTTTTATTGGCAATGTCTAAGCCAAAGTGCGGACGACGTGGCTCGCCATTAAAATAGCGCTGACTGCCGTAAACACCCGATATGCGCCCTTCTGCAGGCTTTAAAACAGGGTCTAAAAAGTACAATAAATCAGACTCTACTTCTCTCGCTTTTCGCACAGCAACTGCTTCGCGGCTTATACGCGCACTAACCTCTTTTGGTGGAGATACATACTTTTTAGCTACGCCGGTAATTTTATCAATTTTATATTCGCGCTTAGTGATAGCTATTGATTGTGAATGCGATTTACCATTGTTATCTACCCATTTTAAAGTATGAGTAGTTTCAGCGTCACGCCCAAAACCAAATACAAAATCACCCTTTGGTGAAAGTTTTAAGCTTTTGCCATCTAAGCTTACTGATTTAGCGTTTTCTAGCTTTCCAGTAACTAAACCGCCTTGTGTTAAATGTCCTTTTAACTCAAGCGCCATAGCACTAAAGCTAGCAGAGGCAACAAGCGCTGTTGCTAAAAGTGTTTTAAACATAACTAATCGATCCTTTTCCAACACCTTCATAAGCGGTCACTTTCACTGCTTTTTCTGGGTATTGGGCTTTAATTTGGCCAGCTACATGTTCAGCAATACATTCTACAGTAGTATCTACTGGCAAAATGTCGCAACGAGACTCGCTAATAGCCATTTCAAAATAGCCTTGTGCCGATGTATAAGCAAAACATACATCACCAGCTTTGGCTGGTATGTGTTTTAAATCAGCTGCGTTAATTTGATCTTCACTGGTGGCTAAGTAAATATCTTCCCACTTTTGAGACCATTCTTTTTGCAAGCGCGGCATAGAGATACCATCTAGGCTAATACCAATTTGAGAACGATGCCCATGAATAATACGCTGGCAATTACCGTCATGCTTTTTAAGGCCATGGCTGTAATGATAGTAAAAACTTTGGCTATGTTCAGGCTTAAGAGACAGCTCAATTTTTTCAATGTTATCTGGTAGCTTCGGTAAAATAGTCGCAATTAAAAATTCGGTAACCGATTCAACAGTTACTTCGTCTGCGTTAATCATGCAATAAGCTTGATGAGGAGCGCTCATAGCTAAGTGATTATTTTCACCAAATGTACAGTCGAGTGTTTTATGCTCGTCAAATTCAGATACAGTGCCATTAAGCCCTGTAGGAATTGCTAAACGGTGATCAATACACTCATCTATAATGCCTTTAATTTGCTTTTTA
Source organism: Pseudoalteromonas sp. S3431 (assembly GCF_000690035.1). Lineage (NCBI taxonomy): Bacteria > Pseudomonadati > Pseudomonadota > Gammaproteobacteria > Alteromonadales > Pseudoalteromonadaceae > Pseudoalteromonas > Pseudoalteromonas sp. S3431. The sequence goes on along the minus strand of NZ_JJNY01000067.1, from coordinate 18,285 downwards.
ACTAAACCAAAGTCTAAAACCATAGACTCTTCGTTAAGTTTACCGTGCAAAGTTAAATCAACAATCCAGCTCTCGCCAACGGCGCCGCGTTTGTTACATAAGTAAGAAAAATCAATCACAGTTAGTGAGTTAACAAAAAGGATCATAAACTTCCTTTAGACTGGTTATAAGACAGCGTTAATTATAATGATTTCTGATTGTAATTGCGCGGTTTTATAGTGCAAAAACCAATCGCGTTGATTGATTGATGATTTAATATGCAATATTTTGATTTTTTAACTGCTCCGAGTTGTTTAGCGTACAAGTGTACGCTAAAGTACTTGGCAATTTCTAAGCGAAGATAAGTGTTATGGAACCTAAAAATAGCTATACAAAAGAAGAGTTGATCCTGTGTGGTCAAGGTGAAATGTTTGGTGAAGGCAACTGCCGTTTGCCAAGTGACAACATGTTAATGATGGATCGCATTACCTCTATTACTGCTGATGGCGGTATTCATGGGAAAGGCGAAATTGTTGCTGAGCTTGATATTGACCCTAGCCTTTGGTTTTTCGATTGTCATTTTAAAGGCGACCCAGTAATGCCTGGTTGTTTAGGCTTAGATGCTATGTGGCAACTAGTTGGTTTTTACTTAGGTTGGTCTGGTGGCCCTGGTCTTGGCCGTGCGCTAGGTGTGGGTGAAGTTAAATTTACTGGCCAAATTTTACCAACTAATAAAAAAGTAACTTACCGCCTTGTAATGAAACGCGTAATTAAACGTAAATTGTTCATGGGCGTTGCAGATGGCACTGTAGAAGTAGATGGCCGAGTAATTTACGAAGCAAAAGATTTAAAAGTGGGCTTGTTCCAAGACACTAGCGCGTTTTAATTTTTAAATGCGTACAAAAAGGCCTCCAACGTGGAGGCCTTTTTGCTTAAATTCGATTATTGATTTTAGGTTTTGTACATGTTGCGGTTTTCAATCGCTTCACGCCAACCTCCTAACCACTCTGATTTGGGATCTACTTGTTGATAAGGGCATAGCTCTTTTGAGCGACCTGCTAAACCTGCTTTAAAACCTTGAGAATGAGCTCTTTCTAAACGATCTCTTTTCTGTCTCTTCATCGGTAATATCCTCACCTTTTTTATTTATATATTGTGTAGCATTAGTGAAATCTACATTTAATGAATAGTTAATAAAAATGTAAAATTCAAATCATAAAAGCAATTAAATTGTTTGACTTTAACTAAGCTGCTGATGCAAAAATGAATTAACATTTAAAAAAGTAAGTGGTCATACAACATTCAATTTGACCGGTTTTATGCTAAATAAAATGCGACTCAATAATCGCTAAAAAGCACTTATGTGCTTTAATTGTGACCGACTAATATAGACTAAGTTCCAAACAAAAATGTAATCGTGACACTTTTATTTCATTAATCTTAAATTAGTAGCCCGCCCCTAACTTGAAGTATTTTTAAACAATTTGAATTTATACTTGATTATTTAAAGTAGACCGGTCTAATATGTGTGCATGAACAAAAATACATCAACACCAATACGCCGTGGTCGCCCACCTAAAATAGCCAGAGAGAACGCCGATACCAAAGCGTTACTTATTCGCACGGGCCTCGAAACATTAACTGAATTTGGCTTTAGCGCCACGGGGCTCGATACTATTTTAAAAAAAGCGGCTGTACCTAAAGGCTCCTTTTATCATTACTTTAAAAGTAAAGAAGCCTACGGCATTGCCCTAGTTGATGCATACGACAGTTATTTTATTGCCAAGCTTACCCATTACCTGCAACAAGAAGATGTTCCTCCACTTGAGCGCATCGTTAATTTTACCCAAAGCGCAATTAAAGGGATGAAAAAATACGATTACAAACGTGGGTGTTTAGTGGGTAACTTAAATCAAGAGCTTAACCATTTAAGTGATGAGTTTAAAATCAGGTTAATGCAAAGCTACACTGCTTGGCAAAACCAGGTAGAGGTTTGCTTAAACCAAGCTAAACAACAAGGCACAATTGCAAGCCATGTAAATACAAAATTGATGAGTGAGTACTTTTGGATTGGTTGGGAAGGCGCTGTTATGCGCGCCAAGCTCACAAAATCAAATACCCCACTTACTTTGTATACAGAAATGTTTTTACGCGCATTACTAACCTAATGCGTTTTTATTTACCAATTAAAAGACGATCGGTCTAAAAGGATATCCTATGAGTACCCCAATTAAAGCCATTGTTATTAATAAAGAAGATAATAACTACAGCGCCTCATTATCGACTATCGAAAATAGTGATTTACCAAATGAAAACGTGTCTATTGACGTGCTATACAGCACACTTAACTATAAAGATGGTTTAGCAATTACGGGTAAAGGCCCTGTTGTACGCAGTTTTCCTATGGTGCCAGGTATCGATTTAGTGGGTACGGTTACAAATTCCACCAGCGATGAATTTAAAAATGGCGATAACGTAATATTAAATGGCTTTGGTGTAGGCGAAAAACATTGGGGCGGGCTTGCTCAAAAAGCAGCACTTAATAGCGATTGGTTAATCCCCTTGCCTACAGGTATTTCACCAAAACAAGCAATGCAAATAGGTACAGCCGGTTATACAGCTATGCTAAGTGTTATAGCTCTTGAAAAACAAGGTATAACCCCTGAATCTGGCGAAATACTGGTAACAGGTGGCAATGGTGGCGTAGGCAGCTTTGCTATTTATTTATTAAACCAGCTTGGCTACAACGTAACAGCAGCTACGGGTCGATTAGATCAAAGTAAATATTTAAAAGAGTTAGGTGCTAAACAGGTAATTGAAAGAAACGAGCTTTCAAATCCGGGTAAGCCTTTACAAAAAGAGCGTTTTGCAGCGGCAATAGATTCAGTAGGTAGCCATACACTTGCCAATATTTGTGCATCACTAAAGTATGGGGGTGTAGTAACCGCCTGCGGACTTGCCCAAGGCATGGATTTACCTGCCTCAGTTGCCCCATTTATATTACGTGGTGTATCACTAATAGGCATTGATAGCGTAATGCGCCCTAAAGCCGACAGAATTGAAGCGTGGGATCGTTTAGCAAAATTAGTTAGCGCTGATTACCTAGATAAAATTTCGACTGAAATTTCACTAGAACACGCCATTGATAACGCAGAGCTACTTATGCAAGGCAAAATTCGCGGTCGTGTTGTAGTTAATTGTCAAAGTTAAGCTATTTACTCTGTTAAAGCCTCGTTATTAAATTTATAATGCAATTTGTATTTTAATAACGAGGCAACACCTATGAGCAACCAAGAACTTTTCAGTAATAACCCACTGCAAGGCGTTAAATTAGAACAAGTGGTTGAAGAGCTGGTTGAACAATACGGGTGGGAGCTCCTACACGCTTATTTACAACTTAACTGCTTTAAAAACAATCCTGATATAAAGTCAGCTGTTAAATTTTTACGTAAAACACAATGGGCACAAGAAAAAGTAGATAACTTTTACCTTTATCGCCTAAAAAACTTACCTAGACCTGATGATGTGCAATACGAATTACCGCCACGTGATCGCGTGATCCCACCTGATCATAAACCTGGTGAGCCATGTGAGTTAAGTTTTAGTGATGCAAAACGTATTATGGAAAAAAAAGCATCAAAGCAACGTGCTCGTGATCGTAAACAACGCTCTAATTCTAGTAACCCTTGGGGTAACTAAACACGCTAATTTAATTTTGTAGAGCTATTTTAAATGGCTCTACAACTCTCTTTTATTAATTTTTATTACATCCACACCATATAGCTAACAAATAGAAATCAATACCCTCGGTTTTTCCAAAAATCTGTTTCAGTACGCTCTGCCTCTAATGCCACCTTAAAAGTTTTATCAGCAATAACTTTCCCATTTAGCTCAATCGTCATACGCCAATCACCCAATTTATTCTCTATTGGCAACCAAAGCGTGTCGCCTAAATAAAAGTTCCAATCACTGTTTTTAACGTATACATCGCCTTCAAAGGGGTCCATTACATCACCGTGACTGTCTGGAATATCTGGATGATATATACAATAGTGAAGCTTTTCGCCTTTACCCTTTTTAATATTTACGATTAAGCCAAACTCAACATCTACCTCAGCTATTACATTTGTTGTAAATTGCTCTATTTGTGGCAATGCTTTACTTTCGCTATCCCACTTAGAGTAAATACCGTGACTTTGTAACGTCACTACAGGTTTTGTTTTAGCCATTAAGGTAACCTTTTATATTAGCTATTTTTGCATTAGTTTAACTTTTTGAAATTTTAAAATAAAACACAATTCAATAAAGTTAAATCTCAACTTAGCTTTAATACTTCGCCTATTTACATCATTGCTAATTTGTCATCATTGTTTACACACTATTTGCACAATTGCTGATTATTGTTTGAGTAACTTAATTGATCAGGTAAACAGCAATGAAACTACACGCAGTTAATATTAAAAACACAAATCGGGTAAATGCTATAAAGCTAAGCACCTTGGCTTTAGTTGTTTCATCGTTAGTTGCTTGTGGAGGTGGAGAGGGCATAGTTGATACCTCAACAACTACAGATTCATCTCAAAGTATCACAGATAACGGTACAGGTACGAGTAGCTCAACCCAAGGCGTGCTTTGTGAATATAGCTACAGTGAATATAACGAGTCAGTATCAGTACAGGCCACCAGCGCTGTAGATTGGTCATGCACAGGAACTACACGCGACTTAGTCGCTAATGGCATACCTGATCACGAAGTAGGTACATTCCCTAATGCCGATAACCCAAATACTATTTCTGAACAATCAGTAAATGAAAGCTACTCACTTGAGCCTGTAGAAACAACACAAGCAACCATGCTTGGTGGCCCTCGCGGAATGATAGGCGTTGTACTTAACGGCATTAAAATAGACGCCGGCACAGGCGGAAGTTGCGATGATTCAGGCACCGATTGCGATTTAGGCGACAACAGCGGTAATTGGAATATAGAAGCCTTAAGCCAAGACACGTTTAGTTTTGGAACAGACGACAACAATGCACACGTACAACCCGATGGCACATATCATTATCATGGTATGCCTGAAGGCTTTGTAATACTGCGAGGTGGTAATAGCTCCACTATGACTCTAATAGGCTGGGCAGCAGACGGCTTTCCTATTTATGCACGTTACGGCTATGCAGACTCAAATGATGCAACTTCAGCGCTAACCGTAATGACCGGTAGCTACCAACACATAACATCTGTAAGCGCAAACCGCCCTTCTACCGATATATACCCATTAGGTACATTTGCACAAGATTGGGAATACGTAGCAGGCTCTGGTGATTTAGATGAATGTAATGGCCGCGTTGGCGTAACACCTGAGTTTCCTCAAGGGATATACCACTACTACGCAACAGACACTTATCCGTTTTTTCAACGCTGCGTTAAAGGCGAAGTTTAATTAGGAGTAAGTTATGCCTTATATGAAAAATTATCTGTTAAGTGTGTCCACATTGGGCTTATTGAGTACATCAACATTAGCAAACGCGCATTTAATGGTTGCAGAGCACGGTACGCTGAATTTTGTTGATAATAACGTGTTTATTGTGCTTTCAATCCCTATGTCGGCTTTTAAATGGGTTGATGAAAACAAGGATGGCAAAGTGTCAATAATTGAGTTTAACGCTCATAAAAAGCTAATAACTAAACGGGTTAAAAAGAACGTTTATTTAGCGGATCATCAGTATAAATTTACTATTGAAGGACTTTTGCTAAACCCAGAAGCGTCGCATAAACATAAAAGCGACAATATAGACCAAGTAACCATTACTGGGCGCTACTCTTTGCCAAGTAAACTAACCAAAGTTAACTTTAACGTTAAGCTATTTAGTAACAATGAGCACAAGCAGCATTATCAAATTACAGCGACTAATAAAACGCAAAAGCTAACTCATCAATTTGAGCTATCACCAACGTCGCCCTTTAGTAAGGTGTTTAATAATTAGTAATACTTACCTAAATAATTAAGTGGCAAAGAGTACAAGTTAAACCAATTTGTGCTCTTTTTTATCTTTGTCTTCTTATTTAATACTCTTTAGTGAAGGGTTCTTTCTATAAAGATACAAGCTTGGGATTTTTAGGAAAATAATTCTCTTGTTGCTGCTCACATAAACTAAACTCACGGGTGTTTTTATATGGCAACTTCATAAAGCCCGCAACACCAACGTCCATAATGTTTACCGCGTATTGCATAAGTTTATTAAGCAAACGTTTAAACTCAACCTCTTTGCTCGAATCGAGTAAACGGTAGTAATGATGAATCTTCATTCTGTCGGGCAGTGCTTCAAAAATAATACACCCCGTATGATGAATTTGGTTAAGCTCAAATACGCACTTAATAACTTTTTTAGGTAGCTGTAGTTGCTCATCAGGATCTTTACCGTCTTCAAAGTATGAATGCGGGCGGGTTATGTCGTTTGCTTTCATGCTTACAACTTCGTATTCAAGCTCTGGTAGGCTATCAAACTTAAATGCACCGGTGCCATCTCTCTCTAACTGAATGGTTTTACGGGCATCAAACAAACAACACTTAAATAACCCTTTTTGATTAATCGCTTGCGCAAGCATCACTGTGTTATTAATCGCATCACTAAAGGCATCACCCAATGATTCGTCATGCATAATTAAAGATGATTCAACAAACATTGACTCATCCTTCCAATGAAAACTAAGCCCACCTACTACAGGGTACTTAGCTAATCGGCTTATTGATGCCAAAAATGCTTTTTCGGTATCGCCTGTATCAAACAAAAACTCTTTATAATAGCGGTCAAGTTGCGCGTCGTTTATATCTAGTAATTGCTGGTTATGATCGGCTTGGCGTAAAAACTGTTTTCGTGAACTATAAACCACCGTGTCGGGCTGCTCGTCGTTGCCATACCAAAAAGGGATATCTGCTTTTCTTTGTTTTTTATCAAGCTCAGGTAAATACATTTTGGCCATAGTTGTAATGTTGCGCATAAAGTAATCACCAGCACCATCACGTATGGCCTTACTTTTTGACAGCATGCCATCAATCACCTTAGCCAGCTCTTTTGGGAGCCCTAAGCTGCTTGCAGGGATGACTTGTGCACCAAAGCGACACGACTGCGCCGACGCTAGCGCATACAACGTAGCGGCTACACCTTGTTCGTCAAATCGTGGGGATGATTGCTCTCCCGACATTTGCGCTTCACCAATAAAGTACACATCGCCCATACGAGCATTCGTTGTGCTTAAATCACCCGACATTAAATCCATAAAGTTACTGGCAACAGGGTTACCATCACTATCGAGTTGTGCATACACAGAGCTGCCCCAATCCACTAACGACAGCGCATCAGTGTTTGCATCCCAAACAAGGTTTGAAGGTTTTATATCGCCATGCACTATAGGTTGTGGGCTAACGCCATTTTTGTGGCTACGTAAATCAATTAACACATTACGTAACCTAACAGCTAGCGCCATTATTTGCGCGGCACTAAAGCGCCCTGTTTTAAGCGATACTTTTTCAAGGTCCTCTCCAATGGCGCGCGCCATCATTAAAATCCCTTGTTTTTTAATTCGCTCAAATGCATAAAAGGTAGGCACTAAGGGGTTATTAATTTGCGAAAGCATATACGCTTCGTCTTCTAGGCGGTCGCGTACACTTTGGGCAAGTGTAATACGCGAAAACTTAAATACCCAAGGTAAACCGTTATCGTCATCACCTGCAAACACAAAACCAAAAGCACCCGAGCCAATCATTTCAACGTTTTTGTAGCCCAGCAGTGTTAGCTGCTTAATACAAATATTAAGCCACTGGCGGTGTTTTTTAGCATCGCGGTGCGAAAGCAAATAAACAGATTGCTCTTCGTTGATATAAAAATTGCGGATTTCTTTGGCTTTCAATACAGGTACTCAAATTTATAAAACTAACCAATTATTAGTTTTATGTAATGAAATTACAATAGGTTAAATAAGAGTTTTGAAATCGTGGAATAAAACAGCGCTAAAGTAGCGCCATAGCAGTAAATTTAAGTGTAAACGTTAAAGCTCAAAGTAAGCTTTTCACAATGCACTGTATATAAATACAGTGCATTGCTTTTTGCTAACTTTCAATAACACTAAGCTGCTTAATTGATGACACAGTGATGTGCGTTTGATAATAATATTTATTAGTGGCTCTACCACGGCTCATAAAATCGATAGTTACTCGTTTAGCTTCGCCTGTTACTTCTATTGTTTTATCAATAAAAAGGTGTCTGCTGGTTGTCCGTATTTACTTTGAAGCTCTGCTACCACATTAGGCTGTATTGATACCGTAATAGAACGCCTGTCGCGATAATCAGTTTCTGTATTTAAATACAACCAACTCCCCTGAGCACCCGCCGCTTTAATATGAAACTGGTAAGTACCAGCAACACCCTTTGGTGCACTTTGCTCAGTTAAAGCGATAAGGTTCATATTTGCAGCTGTACTTTGGCTCATTTCAATTTTATGGGGAACAGAACTACATGCACTAAGCGTTAGCACACTTAGTAAGGCTAGAAATTTCAAGACACAATTAGTTAGCGGGTATTAAGGTGCATTGCGCTGAGAAGGATCTGTTTTAAAGCTCTTTAGCAAACTTTGCGGGTCAACCACCTCGGTATGCTCTTTAGCAGCCTGCGCCCACCATATTAGTTGGCCAAACGTGCGTGAGAAATAATTAAACCACGATGATTGACTCTCTCCTGTAACAGGTTTGCCATCTTCACTAAACACATCTTGCGCTTTTGGCACGTGGATCATCGCCGATACCGGCAAACAGCCAAGTTCAGATAAAAAAGTACGCATGCTAATGGCCGCTCTTACGCCACCCCACTGTCCTGCTGAGTAAGTTACTATTGCACTTGGTTTATACGAAAATAGTGAGCTACCAAAATGATTAAGTAAGTCAGCGAGGGCTGGACTCATGCTGTGATTGTACTCAGGGCTAATCATTATATATCCATCTGCGGCTTTAATTTTATCAGCTAATAGAGTGAGCTCGGTAGGTGCATTACTTTTAGCGTATGCAAAGTGTGGTTTAAATACGTTTTCGCTAGGAAAGTCCAACGCATCAATTAGCTCAAACTCATGACTGCCAAAATGCTCTGTTAAGCATTCTATACAAGCCCTAGAAACCCTTAAGCCTAAGCGAGCTGGTTTTGGTGGAGTGCTATCGCGTACTGTGCCTAAAAATACTAAAAACTTCATATGTAATTCTCAACTTTTTTAAACGATAGCTAAACACTAACATTTTTTAGTTATTGTGTATTACACATACGCATTGTTTATTGATTCAAAGCATAATAATAATTAAATTTAAAACTGAGCTTTAGTAACCATTGGTCTGTTGATCTTTGTGGATTAAAACTAGCTAGTGAGTCAAGTAAGCCATAACGGCAATGAGTGCAACATAAAAACCAAAACCGAGTAGGAAGGTTAAGTCGACTCTTCTAGCTTTACTCGCTTTATAAAATGCAAAATCTTTAAACTCGCTTTTATACAGCCCAAACGTAACCACTTTTAATAACAGCCAACCGGTCGAGTAAAATAAAAAGCTCAAGCCAGTATCAACTATTAGCCAAATAAAAATCTCAAATGCAATACTCATTAACTATGTCCATTAGTTTGGAATACAAAAACTATATCAGCTATGTGTTTAAAATACAGCCGGCTTAGTTAATTAAGGTGTAACAGTAAATTTCGTTAAACCTATTAACTGGCCTGATTCGGTGACTACTTTTACCTGCCACTTACCAACAGAGTCGCTAGGAAAATTTACCTTGTGGGTCCATGCTCTGTACCCTAGCTCTCTCCCGCCGTTTATCTTTAACGTGATCCGATCAACTTCCTTTTTATTATGAAGCCACACATGAAATATTTTTTCATTTAAACCTCTTGGTGCTTTAACAGCGGTCCAACTATATAAACCTTGATGATGCAGTGTATAAGAGTCTAACTGTTTAATACTCCCTACTGGCTTTTTATGCTGTAAATCAACTTCATGAGCTAACGTAATATCGGTTAATCGCAGCGCAGCAGGAGGCACATAGCTCCTTAATTGCCACACAGCAGTGCTCAAAGCACATAAAATCAATACAAGAATAGGAAAGCGCCACCAGCGCGCATTAGGCATTAAATTGTTTAAACTCGGAAGAGTAACCACTACAGCCGTTACAAGGGCTGCAGCTAAGCTTTCGCTTGTTGTAAGGTTTAACAAAATAGGTAACGTAACAAGTAAAACAACAAATAAAGCAAAGTTATGAAAAACACTAAATAGCGTACGGTTTCTAGCAAGTTTTTTGTAATAAAAGGGGTCTATAACCGATATAACCGCACATAACACAATGAGGGAGGTAAAAAACGCTTGAGGATGGTCCCACTGCGTAACCGCTAAAAAAAACGGCAAAGCAAAAAATAGACTTTCTTGCTGCACCATTTGTAGAGCAAAACGCATTACATTAGGAGATACAGCCACACCAAATTTTTCTTCTACTTTGTCTCGTAGCCAATTATCAATAATTAGCCACAACCAACTAATAAGTAAAAATATCGCAATAACTTGCGAAAAAGACTCTTTTCTATCTACAAGTGCAAAGCTAGCAACGCCCGACAAAAAAGCCAACACAGCCAATAATCCAGGCCGCTTTTGCATCGCGCTTATAAATTTAGCGATTATATTTTTACAGTAGTCCATGTATGAGTTTTTCCGTACGGGTATGTACTTTATTATTTTTATTCAGAGTATGATTAGTTTAACCAAGTTTAAATGAACAACAGATAGACGGATGGATTTAAACGCGCCATTTAACAGTACATCAAACTAACCATTTTTAATTAAATAAAAGCCCAGCATAGCGCGTCATTGGTACGTTTATTAATTTTTGTAATGCATGCGCTTTAGCAAGTAATTCATCCTCACTAAGTGCAGGGATTTTATTGTTAAAAGCGAACACAATTTTATTACCGCCTTCAATAATAAAACTAAGAATCTTTCCTGCAAATTCTTTCTCAAGAAGTTGATCGAACGCTTCCCTCTGCCCAACTTTGGTATGGCAAATATTAAGTACTAAAACACCATCAAAAGTAAGCGCATTTTTACAATCGCGTAAGTAGGATGATTGCACCTGATCTGACTCCATCCCATCTGAGCTATATAAATCAGAAAAAATAACATCCGTTTTTATCTGCGTTTTTTTCATGTAGTTTGCCGCATCATCAATGTGAATAAACAAACGTTCTGACACAGGAACTTCAAAATATTTTATAGCCATATCAGCAACGGCTTTGCGGTATTCAACTGTATGTATGGTCAGTGCAGGAAATGCATGATAAAGACTTTTTGCTATAGAGCCCGCCCCAAGTCCCATTATCATCGCGGTTTTTAAATTGGGTATAAAAAAAAGCGCAGCCATCATCGCTTGCGTATAGGCTAAACTTAACCCGTTAATATTATTTAATTTAATACAGCTTTGATAAATTTTTCCGTCAAAGCTGAGAATTAGATTCTTTTTTGTTTGATATACATAAACAGGGCCATGCTCATCAATAGTTGATGCAATACAAGTGCCTTTGATATCCACGAATACTCAATAGGTGAGGTGATGAAAAACGAGTATAACTTACTTAACGCACTGCCATTGCTACTAATATAGCTAATAACGCTTTTATTAATTTACAAGCATTTCTATACGTACACAAAAAAGTCGGTTTATCATTTAGGTTAGATGAGCTGAAGTGTCTGCTTTTATAGCTAATTAAAACTTATCCAGTGATGACTCTTAGTAAAAACAACGACTTAACATACTGAAATTTGGCTAATGTACTGTTATTGCTATAAAAAACACCTTTGAATATTCCTCATGTTCAACATGAATAAAGTGCACACCACCACCAAAGAAGTCTAAACGGCTAAACATCTATCCGTTATTTTTACTGATTTGTGCCTTTTTTTCGTCAACTGCTACGTAATCGAATCTAACAATAATGATTAATGAATATGACTCATGTTTTATGTGAAATTAAACCGTTTTTCTTCATATACCAATCCACGTATAAATTACTCATCCCTTAGCGCTAAACACTATTACTAACAACTTAAAGCCGCTGAATACCTAAACCAGCTAAGCCAGCTAAGTAAGTTGCAAGGCTAATAAAGCGCAAAGCATCAATCAGGTTTAAATTATAAAATTGGATATAAACACGATGAAAAAAGATTTTACATTTAATATTAAGAGCGTTTCACTCGACGAAAATTATCATCCATCAACTAATACCCGTATCACAACCAACTTTGCTAATTTAGCCAGAGGTGAATACCGCAAAGCAAACTTGCGTAACGCCTTAAACATGATTAACAACCGTTTTAATGCCCTAGCCCATTGGGATAACACCAAAGGTGAGCGTTATGCTGTTGAGCTTGAAATTATCTCTGTTGAAATAGGTATTGAAGATGGCGGCGAAAGCTTCCCATCAATCGAAATATTAAAAACAAATATTGTTGATCATAAAACAAATAAGCGCATTGAAGGCATTGTAGGAAACAACTTTTCATCGTATGTACGCGACTACGACTTTAGCGTACTCCTACAAGAGCACAATAAAGGCAAGCCTCAATTTAGTATTCCTGATGACTTTGGGGTTTTACATGGCAAGCTATTTCAGTCATTCGTAAATTCGGATACATACAAACAAAACTTTAAAAAACCACCGGTTATATGCCTAAGTGTGTCAGATAACAAAACCTACAACCGCACCGAAAACCAACACCCGGTACTTGGCGTTGAATACGAACCAAATGAATCGTCTTTAACTGAGCAATACTTCAAAAAAATGGGCTTGCAGGTACGTTACTTTATGCCGCCAAATAGTGCAGCGCCTTTAGCATTGTTTTTCTTTGGTGATTTACTTAATGATTACAGCAATCTTGAGCTTATAAGCACCATTAGTACGATGGAAACGTTTCAAAAAATCTACAGACCAGAGATTTATAATGCCAACGCAACAGCGGGTAAATCATATAAACCAAACTTAAAAAACTTGGACCACTCACTAACGCAAATTGTGTATGACCGAGAAGAGCGCGGCAAGTTAGCAAACGAGCAAGGCAAGTTTGCGCAAGAGCATTTTATCAAGCCGTACCAAAGAGTTCTTGAGCAATTCTCTACTAGCTATCTGTCATAACAACTAATAGCAACAACCAGTAATAACGCGCTTAACGATACGTTTAATAATTAACTAAAATATACGGCATTATTTATTATGAAAAAATTACTACCTACATCTACCGCTGGCAGTTTACCTAAGCCTATATGGCTTGCAGAGCCAGAAACACTTTGGTCACCTTGGAAATTACAAGGTGATGAATTAACCCAAGGAAAACACGACGCCCTACGCTTGTCATTATTCGACCAGCAACAAGCAGGTATTGATATTGTTAGCGATGGTGAGCAAACAAGGCAGCATTTTGTAACTACATTTATAGAGCACCTAAACGGTGTTGACTTTGAAAAACGTAAAACAGTAAAAATTCGTGACCGATACGACGCAAGCGTACCTACAGTTGTTGGCCCTGTTAGCCGTCAAAAGTCTGTGTTTGTTGAAGACGCTAAATTTTTACGCAACCAAACCAAACAACCTATTAAATGGGCATTGCCAGGCCCAATGACAATGATTGACACGCTTTACGACGATCATTATAAAAGCCGCGAAAAACTAGCATGGGAATTTGCCATAATACTCAATCAAGAAGCAAAAGAATTAGAAGCCGCAGGCGTTGATATTATTCAATTTGATGAGCCCGCGTTTAACGTATTTTTTGATGAAGTGAACGACTGGGGTATTGCCTGTTTAGAGCGCGCAATTGAAGGGCTTAAATGCGAAACCGCGGTGCATATTTGCTATGGCTACGGCATTAAAGCCAATACAGATTGGAAAAAAACACTCGGCAATGAATGGCGACAGTACGAAGAAGCATTCCCTAAGCTTCAACAATCTAATATCGATATTATCTCACTAGAGTGCCATAACTCGCATGTACCAATGGATTTACTAGAACTCATTCGCGGTAAAAAAGTAATGGTAGGCGCAATTGATGTAGCAAATCATACTATCGAAACGCCAGAAGAAGTAGCTAATACGCTACGTAAAGCACTGCAATTTGTAGATGCCGACAAACTCTACCCGTGTACAAACTGCGGCATGGCTCCACTACCTCACCATATCGCTAACGGCAAGTTAAATGCCCTGAGCGCTGGGGCTGAAATTATAAGAAAAGAGTTATTAAAAAAGAACTAGAAAAGTAGCTTTAAAATACAAATTGTAAACAATAACTACTGTCGCACCATGCTATAGTAAAATCCATAAACATGGTGCGTTAGCTAAAACCGACTAAAGAACAAAGTTTAGGTTAGTTATTTAATTTTTTTTATTAAAAAGCGCTAACCTATTTTTTGAAAAATCGATAACTGCTTGGTATTGAATAAAAAAGGGAGAGCCTAACAAGCCATGTACTCCCTTTTCACCACCCGCTACCTGAACATGGTCAAGATTAAGTGACACAAAGTCAGGACTTTCAAACAGGGCATTTCCAAACTCAATTGAATGAACTTCTATATCCCCCATAGCGTGATCCGAAGTGCCCAAGCCTGCTGCATTCTCAACATTTAGCGTCTCTTCAATGCCTAACTCACTTAGGCATCCCCTGTCTAAAACAGATGTTCCAGCGCCAGTATCTAAAATAAAACGTAACAATTTACCGTTAATTTTAGCTTCAACAATTTGGTGGCCTGTTTCTGATATTTCAAACTCAATTACAGTTTTGCCTTCAGATAAATTCATATACGTTCCTTGTTAGATTTTATTTAGGTGTTGGAAAACGAATACATCCTACGATGAATCGACGTATTTAGCGGCCTTAAAACGCAGAGTCTCACCACTTTTAAAATTTGCAATTAATAGCTAAATTTTACTAGTCGTCCACCTCAGGGCGTGTTGTTAGCTTTTGACTTTTACTGACTTAATATCAGTTAAAGTCCATTGTCCACCTGTTCTTTCAAGCTTACCGTTTATAGTTATATCTACGCCCTCAATATGAGCTTTACAAGCAAGTTTGTAGTCATGTGAGTTTAAAGTAGCCTTAACATCGAGCTTTGAACTATTATCATCAATATATTTGATGATAATGCTTTTTGTAATAGATTCATCCACTGGATTGTTATTACAGTGTAAATTTATTATTTTCCCCATTACAAGCTTATCTTCAGGAGGAACTTCTTTCAATTTACTCGAGGCATACGAAATAACATCATAGTGAGCTTCAGTTAAAATGATACTTTTGAAGTTACGAATATCTTCAGATAAATCTACTTCCTTTGCCCAATTAAATGATAACTCAACAGATTTAGAAGCTTGATTTGATATATTTAAAAGTGCATCACACATTTTAGAATTAAAAGCTGTGTTGTAAGCATCAACTAAAATATCTGCATTATCAGATTTTACAGCTTGAGATATAAGGTTTAGCCCTCTAGCTATTCTTTCGTTTACCTTTCGTTCAAAAGGTATTTCAAATAGATCTCGTTCTTCACGAGCTTTTATGATTGGAAGTTCCACCGTAAAACCAAAACTACCTTTAAAAGTATGCCCAAAACGACAGTTTTCAATAAACTTTTGACTTCTAGATAATGGATTATCAAAATGCCTTGAAGGAGTAACTTCTGATGATGCCCCATATAAAAATAATGATCTAATCCCACCAATTTCACGATAAACTTCATCGATTGGTAGGCTATTTTCAAATAGTCCTGTATCTATTATTCGAGTCTGGAATATATCAGTAAAACATGAAGATATACTTCTAATCACATCACTTGTATCTTGATCATAATAGAAGGAAAGAGTGTTAATTACATCAGCTAAACGATTGTAATAATCAATAAAGGTTGAAGAGTTGGGCACTAAAATTTCAATACTTTCGCCTAAAGGATTTTTAGGGCTACTGTAAATAGTATTTTTATCTAAATAAACATCAGAGCTTCTTGTCCAGCCCTTCAAAGATAAAAAAGAATTAAGGCTTTCAAGGTTGATAGTTTTCAATATTGGAGAGTTAATATTAATTAAATTCACTGTAACTCTCCTAATTTAACTTTAACGATAAGTTGTTGAACAGCTTCAGGGGTTAAAAGGTTCTCTACAGGTATCTTAATTCTAGCTTGCTTTTTGTTTTTATTAAGATCGCCTTTTAAATGATAAAAATAACAACTTTTTTGTAATAGTAGCCCTTTATCTGTAAAGGTTAACCATTGGGATTCATCTCTAGGCAAACATAAAACAACTAATAAACAAGGTATGGAAGAATTATTTTCTCTAAATATTAATTTGTTATATGTATCAATTTCTACATCATAAACAATATGGCCGTCTTTTTCAGACCAATTGATTGTTGATTTTAACTGGCAATCAAATGAAGTCCCAAGATCCATTAATTTACCATTAAAAGGCTGGATATTTCTTATTGATACATCAACCCCATAATCATGAGGCACTAAATTAAATGTCGCACCTGCTTTTGAAACAATAGCACCTACATGAGCAACACTTAATGATTCTTCAATTGATTGTATTGGTACAGCCATACATATCCTTTGTATATTGAAATAACAATATTGCTAGAGCATCCTGAAAAAGCTAACAATTTTGTCTACGACATTTGTCGTTTTATAAACCGATAAATGTCTATATATTACAATGCATTTATCTTAACCATCAAATAAACACCTGTAAACAATTAGTTAACTGAAAATTATTTTTATTCAGTGCGCAAATACACAGAAATGGTGGAGGGTTGCGGCTGGTTGAGTAGCTTTAATTTACGGTAAAAGGGCCTCCCTTTCTTAATGCATCGTGTTTTGCAACTTTTCTGTTTTATGAACAACGACCAAACCAGACAGCCACTTTAATTGAACAAACAAAACTGTGCCACAAAATTAGCTCTTCAGGTTCATAATTAACCTTTTATTACTGGGTCGCTTTCATTTCATCTATTAAATAAGTCATTACATTTTTAAACCCAAATTACACGCATGAAAATAACTCCGTAATGGCATTTTTAACTTTTACTGAACTGTTTTAATTTATGCGAGTAGCTTTTCGCAATTGCTAATATTTGATCGCCGTTTCCGCTTTAAGTTTTCACAGTAACTTGCTTGTGAAGTGGGCCTGCCTACTGCACCATGAAATACGCGCGTAAATTGCGTAGTCAGTTTTAACCAGTTCTCTGGGGAGATATTAAGCCTTTCTAACAAAGGTAGGTTCATGTTATCAATATACCCGCGTTTATCCTCTCGTATTATTCGCCCTGTTAGCTCAACAAGTTCAAGGTACGATTTAAGCTCAAACGGCAGCCCTTTAGGCATAATCTGACGTGGCATACCTGAAAAACGTAGTAACTGTTTAGGTTGTTTACCTTCTTTCGCGCATGTTAAACGCTTTTGTACACTGGTATGGTCTGACTCTTCTGGTGTGTTAGCCATTTTAGCCCTAATGGGATTTAAATCGACATAGGCCATACACGCTGCAAGTGCTGCTTCATCTAGTAATGCTTGCGATTTAAATCTACCCTCCCAGAATCGCCCTGTGCAGTTATCTTCTTTATTTGCTCTGCGCGCAATGTCTTCATTTAATAGCCGCATAAACCAGCTGATACTCGCTAGGCGTTCGAGGTATTGTTTAACCGTTTGATTGAAAAAGATGAGTTCAACTTTACTTAGCTTTTCACCTTGTGCATATTTTTGCGTAAGTACGGTTCCTTTACAGAGTTTATGCCAGCGAATAACAATCGCTTTATCATTCAGCCTATTTGCTTTCTTATCATCTACATACAGTACTAAATGGGTGTGATTACTCATTACGGCATAAGCACATATATCAATACAAAATACTTTAGCTAATTCAAGTAGTTTATCTTCAACCCAGCCTCTACGATGCTCGTAAGACTTCCCAGTAAAGTGGTCTTCACCACACAAAAATGCACGACGAACACACCGTGAAATACAATGGTAGTATTTTGTATCAACCAAACTTACTTGACGCTTTCTTGCGATTGCCATAAGACACCCTGCTTATTTTTGCACTAATCAAAACGTAGTCTTTTATTTTGAAAAGAGCAAAATTTAGGATGGGTGTCATTGTTAATTCTTTAAAATTTAGGATGGGTGTCATTGTTAATTCATTGTTAATTCTTTCATTGTTAATTCTTTCATTTGTTTCAATACGCATACT